>NZ_AKWX02000021.1 GCF_000306115.2 Leptospira wolffii serovar Khorat str. Khorat-H2 | reverse complement strand
CATTAGGTCACAACGTCTAACTATCGGTGCTTCCGCTCCGCTCGTGGATCGCTACGCGACCACTCGCTCGGGCTTCGCCACATTTCACTTCTGTCACTCGTCTTGCAGAGCAAGTCTCGCGCCAGCGTGAAACGTCGGAACACCTTGGTCGTTAAGCGAAATTCCGCCGGATTTTGTTTTTTTATTTTTTGAAGCTCGGAGGCGTGCGGATTTGGTTCTAAAACATAGATAATTTTTCAGAGTGTAAGCGCTCCCCAATGCGAGCTGGTGCCGTCGCCAGGGATTGCATCTTGATATTTAAGCGTCCTGCGGAAGCTTATGGTTCCATTTTATCCAATCCCGAAAGGGGAGCGCGATACTTTGGAATAAGGGAATTTAATACTATTGGACTTTCGTCCAAGTAGTGAAATTGAATTAAATTGCAGTGTGTTTGAGGCGTAACTTCGCTTAACTGCCAACTTGCCGCATCGCTTCGGGCTTGCTTCGCAACCCTTGCTTGGCCTTCGGCACATTTTGCTTCTGTCACTCGCCTTGCAGGGCAAGTCTCGTGCCATTGCAAAACGTCGGCAAGCCAACGTCGTTAGGCGAAAGAGCATGCAAAATTAATATATGAATGATCAAATGCGAGAAATACTGAACTGGCTCTTGGCCGCGAAAGAGTATTTGATAGACTCTTCGATTATACTTAATTGCTCATTGAAATCTAGCCGATCTCGTATTTCTAGACCAACAAGTCTTCTATTCGGGTATTTTCTTGAAAATTTGCTTAAAGCAATAATTATAAAAAGAAAAGGCCTTTCTGAAAGTGAAAGCTTTGAACATGTATCAGCTAAGTTATTCTTAGAGGCAGGTTTTTCAATTGAAGACAAGTTCGAGAATCAAATGGTAGGTTTTTTATCAGAAATAATTAAATGGGGTAAGTATCCAAAGAGAAAAAAGGGTGATAGTGGGACGTTTCTTAAGTCCACTTCGAAATTTTATGCAAATGAAACTGTTTTCTTTACTGATTCAAATAATTTTAATAACCTTTTACAATTCTCTTTAAAAGTCATCGAATACGCTGAAAAAATTTTATTAGAGAATGTTGCACAAGAAGATGAAATATACTTTCGAGAAACTCTTGAACGCCTATATGGCTTGGTCATAGCGAATTCGGAGAATATTAAAAATAAACCGAAGTAATAAAGATGGATTTTATTCCGATTCAAGAATATTTTTAAAAGCATTTAGTAATTTGCTTTGCTTTTGAGAATTCAATTTTGTTAGCGTCTCAAGAAACTGAATGTGTTCTTCCTTAAGCTTATTAAAAAGATGTTCGCCATCGGGTAAAAGCATCTTTCCATTGCCGGTGAGTAACCAATCTACTGAAAGATTAAAAGCATTCATTAGTTTAATAATAAATTCGCTAGATGGTATGCTTCCATTTTCAACATGGGCAATGTAAGATCGGTCAATATCAGCCTGCTCGGCCATTTGCTTCTGAGAGTAACTAATACTCTTTCGAAATTGAAGGAGTCTTTCTCCTATACCCTTGGAATCTACTCTCACAAAGTTATTGTGAAATCGGTCTTTAAAGCGATAAAGTTCATTTTTTCACAAAATTCCCTATATTGTGATAAATAATAACATTTTTCCTTGACTAAGGTTCTTTGTGTGATATATATTCACAGAATGAATTTGAATGTGATTGGGGAAAATTATGGCTTATTCACCTAGACTTAGTTTAGAATCTTCGCGTACATTAAGAAGAATAGCATGGGCATTAGGGAAACCTATGACTAAAACTTCTGAGGATATAATTGCTTACTTAGTAAATACATTAGATGGAGAAGCAATTTGCCAAACTTGTCGCGATAAGACAAAGTGCGGGACTTGTCATTTTAAACCAGAGAATCGAAATAGTAAAATTCGTATAAAATCTTTAATGAAAAGTTAAAGTGCATGCTCCTTCGCCTAACTATCGGCTCTGACGCAGCGCTGCGGGATGCTTCGCACCCTTGCTTGGCCTGCGGCACATTTCGCTTTGTCACTCGTTTTGCTGAGCAAAACTCGCGCCAAGTCCTCCGGACTCGCGAAACGTCGTCAAGCCTTGGTCGTTAAGCAAAATTCCGCCGGAATTTGTTTTTTTATTTTTAGAAGCTCGGAAGTGTGTAGATTCATTTTGTAAGCATAGTAAATCTTGTAGCTTTAGAGCGCTCCCCAATGTAAGCTGGTGCCGTTGCCAGGGTATTGCATCTCGGTATTTATGCGCCTTGCGGAAGCTCATGTTTACATTTGATCCAATCCCGAAAGGGGAGCGCGATCTTTCAGTGTTAGTAAATTTGGATACTATTGGACTCTTATCCAGATAGCAAAATATATTAAATTGCATCGTATTTGAGGCGGAACTTCGCTTAACTTTCGCCTCTGCTGCTGCGCTTCGAGCTCGCTAACGCGACTCTCGCTCCGGCCTTCGGCACATTTTGCTACTGTCACTTCGTTTGCAGGGCAAACTCGTGCCAACGCAAAACGTCAGCAAGGCTCGGTCGTTAGACGACATGTCTAAAAAATCATAAGAAAATGAATATAAACGCAAAAGCAATTAAATGGGCAATTAGCTTTATTGATAAACATTCTGACGGAGATCTTTTCCCGAAAATATTAGAAACTTCGCCAATTCTTCAGCGAGCAGATGAATTTACTAATTTAATTACCTCTATAAATCCCGATCAACTTTTGCCGGGGCCTTTTCGAAGGTTTATTGTTCCTAAAGATGAGCTTTCATATAGGCAAGCTACTCAATTAGATATTCAAGATAGCATTCTTCTTACAGCCATAATATTTCAATTTGGCATGGGAATTGAAAAAAGAAGATTATCGCCGAGACAAATATTTAGTTATAGGTTTAATCCTAAGGAGGAAATAGGATTATATAATAATAAAACAGCTTGGAATGACTTTTGGACAGTTGCTTTTAATCAAAGTCGCAAATCAAAAAAAGTTTTATATTGTGATATTGCGGACTTTTACAACCAAATTTATCACCATACATTAGAGAACCAGATTATTGAAAGTGGGTTTCCTGAACAGATAGTCAAATGGATACTTAAATTAATAACTTCAACAACCGCTGGTGTTTCTCGTGGAATTCCCATTGGCCCGCACGCAATGCATTTGTTGGCAGAAGCTACACTCATACCGGTGGACAATAGTCTGAAATCGAAAGGTGTAAAATTTTTAAGATATGCAGATGATATTCTTATATTTTGCAATTCAGATGCTGAAATTAAAAAGAACATCTTGTTGTTGGCTTCTGTTCTTGATAAACAACAAAGGCTAATGCTTCAAAAACATAAAACGAAAGTTTTTTCTGCGGATGAGTTCCAAGACTATTGCTCTTCAATGCTTGAAGACCGCCCAATTAGTCTAGCAGAAGATAGTGTTTTGAATCTAATACGCAAATATTCCGCCGGTAATCCTTATGCATCTATATCTTACGAGGAAATTTCGGAGGATGATTGGTTAAGATTAACTGATGAATTAATAGAAAGCATTATTCTTGAATATTTGAATGCAGATCCGGTCGACTATATACGTCTAAGATGGTTTTATCGTCGTTTAACACAAATCGGCCATCCGGGTGGTGTAAAAGTATCCCTTGATAATTTAATAAAGTTAGGTCCTTGCTTTTCGAATATCTGTCAGTATATAGCTTCAATTCAGTCAATTCCACCTAAGAAATGGAAAAGTATTGGAAGCCAATTGATTAAATTGCTAAAATCTAAAGAAGTTAAAAATAGTGAATACTATAGGTTACTAATTCTAAGTATATTTAGTAAAAATGCATATATCAATCACTTCTCGAAATTGACTGAATTTTATCAAAGTTCGGAACCTTTTGTTAGGAGAGAGATTATATTAGCAGGAATGCGTAATAAAGCTTTTGACTGGCTTAGAGAATTGAAAGAAAATTATTCTAATATGGATAGCTGGCAAAAAATGGCCTATATTTTTAGTATTTCTGGGCTTCCGAAGGATGAAAAAAATTACTTTTTGAAAAAGAATATCGGAAAGCGTCCTATTGAAATTACTCTTTCGAACTGGTCGAAAAGTCGTTAAATATAGACACGTCGTCTAACTATCGGCTCTGACGCAGCGCTGCGGGATTGCTTCGCAACCCTCGCTTGGCCTCCGGCACATTTCGCTTTGTCACTCGTCTTGCAGGGCAAGTCTCGTGCCAAGTGCTTGCGCACTCGCGAAACGTCGTCAAGCCTTGGTCGTTATACGCCAGGCTGGCAAAATCAACTTTTTAAGAATAATCATATAAAATTCTTGTGCGTAATACTAAATTGTGATACAATGTATTTGTGATTAGTTTAAGAATACCGCCAGAATTAGAAAGAAAATTGGACTCGTTTGCGAAATCAGAAGGAAAAAGCCGCTCTGAAATTGTAAAAGAGTCAATTCTTGAATATATAAAAAATCATAGTTCGAGTAAAACCCCCTTTGAGCTAGGGGAAGATCTGTTTGGTAAATATTCCGCGAATAACAAACAATTGGCTGAGAACAGAAAAGCTATTCTAAGTAAAGTATTAAAGGACAAGAATGAAAAACGCCGCGCTCGTTGATTCTGGTCCGATTATAGCATTATTCAATTCATCTGATGATTATCATAAATCAGTCTTTAAGTTTCTAAAAGGGTTTAAAGGTTCTTTATTTACGACTTGGCCAGTAATAACTGAAGTCATCTACTTACTCTCCTTTTCAATCGATGCTCAATCCGATTTCTTAGAATGGATAGAACGTGGGAGTGTGCAAATTTTAGATGTAACACTAGATGATCTAAAATATATCAAGAGTCGGATGCAAAAATATTCAGATTTGCCAATGGATTTAGCAGATGCGTCATTAATGTGCATCGCCGAAAGGGAAGGGATTTATAATATTATTAGTATAGATTCTGACTTTTCTATATATAAAACTCTAAAAGGCAAATATCTAACAAATTTATATAAGTATTAGCCAGCCCAGCGTATAACTGTCGGTGCTTCCGCAGCGCTTCGAGATTGCTTACGCAACTCTCGCTTGGGCTTCGCCACATTTGCTTCTGTCACTTCGTTTGCAAAGCAAACTCGTGCCATTGCAAACGTCGGAACACCTTGGTCGTTAAGCGCAATTCCGCCGGATTTTGTTTTTTTATTTTTTGAAGCTCGGAAGCGTGCGGATTTGGTTCTAAAACATAGATAATTATTCAGAGTGTAAGCGCTCCCCAATGCGAGCTGGTGCCGTCGCCAGGGATTGCATCTTGATATTTAAGCGTCCTGCGGAAGCTTATGGTTCCATTTTATCCAATCCCGAAAGGGGAGCGCGATACTTTGGAATAAGGGAATTTCATACTATTGGACTTTCGTCCAAGTAGCGAAATTGAATTAAATTGCAGTGTGTTTGAGGCGTAACTTCGCTTAACTGCCAACTTGCCGCATCGCTTCGGGCTTGCTTCGCAACCCTTGCTTGGCCTTCGGCACATTTTGCTTCTGTCACTCAAATTGCAGAGGCAATTTTCGTGCCTGTCTTCACTTCGTTCAGCTCGCCAACGTCGTCAAGCCTTGGTCGTTAAGCGAAATTCCGCCGGATTTTGTTTTTTTATTTTTAGAAGCTCGGAAGCGTGTAGATTTGGTTCTAAAACATGGGAAATTATTCAGAGTGTAAGCGCTCCCCAATGCGAGCTGGTGCCGTCGCCAGGGATTGCATCTTGATATTTAAGCGTCCTGCGGAAGCTTATGGTTCCATTTTATCCAATCCCGAAAGGGGAGCGCGATACTTTGGGGCTAGTAAATTTGGATGCTATTGGACTTTCGTCCAAGTAGCGAAATTGAATTAAATTGCAGTGTGTTTGAGGCGTAACTTCGCTTAACTGCCAACTTGCCGCATCGCTTCGGGCTTGCTTCGCAACCCTTGCTTGGCCTTCGGCACATTTTGCTTCTGTCACTCGCCTTGCAGGGCAAGTCTCGTGCCATTGCAAAACGTCGGCAAGCCAACGTCGTTAGGCGAAAGCGCTGCGGAAAATTTTAGTAAACCGTTGCGGGCGTCCGTGCCTTCCGCCGGATTTTGTTTTTTTATTTTTTGAAGCTCGGAAGCGTGCGGATTCGTTTTCTAAGCATAGTAAATCTTGTGGTTTAAAGCGCTCCCCAATGTAAGCTGGTGCCGTCGGCATGATGTGCATCTTGGTATTTGAGCGTCCTGCGGAAGCTTATGGTTCCATTTTATCCAATCCCGAAAGGGGAGCGCGATACTTTGGAATAAGGGAATTTCATACTATTGGACTTTCGTCCAAGTAGCGAAATTGAATTAAATTGCAGTGTGTTTGAGGCGTAACTTCGCTTAACTGCCAACTTGCCGCATCGCTTCGGGCTTGCTTCGCAACCCTTGCTTGGCCTTCGGCACATTTTGCGTCTGTCACTCGCCTTGCAGAGCAAGTCTCGTGCCATTGCAAAACGTCGGCAAGCCAACGTCGTTATGCGACAGTTTTAGGAATTATAATTATGCAAGAAAAATATACGACTTTCCTTCTCGGAGCAGGAGCTAGCTACTATTCCATTCCTATAATTGCCAATTTTAACAATAGAATGGTAGCTTTTAGTGGCTATCTAGCTAATCTTGAAAGCTTTGGAGACGAAAAATTTCCAAGTGTAGATAGAATTACTGAAACAATCGAGGAGGTTAAGCGACAATTTATTGAGGATATTGATTGGTTAGCAAAGGAAGCCGGAAAGAATTCTGTTGATTTTGTTGCCAAAAAATATTGGGACAAACCTGACCGAGAAAAGTATCAAAAGATAAAAGCAATAATTTCAGCATATCTTCTGCTTGAGCAAAGTGTAAGTGATGGCCAATATACTTCTCTTGACTATAGATGCGCAAGCTGGATTACTAAAATAAATATTAAAGAGAATGGTTTTGCATATATAAATCCAAACTATAAAGTTATCAGTTGGAATTACGACCTACAGATTGAAAAAGCATTAGGAACAATTACAAACTTTATCGATTATGATACGCTTATGAAATCGTGGAAAATATACCCAAATCCCGGAAGGAAATCAAATGAAGAAATCTCATTGGGTGACATTTCCGTTGTAAGATTAAACGGAATTGCCGGGTTGCATATTGCGCAAGGCGCAGTAACTGGGACTTTTCGAGCTGCATTTGAAGATTTTTCAAAGCAATTGGTATCTCAAGTCTTGAGAAGTTACTATTTATATGCTCATAAAAATGAATTCTTAGACCCTATATTTTATTACGCCTGGGAAAACTCATCTTTTAGCGAAAAAGCGATGTCGTTATCGCTTGAAATTGCAAATAATACGAAAGATCTTATCATCATAGGATATTCTTTTCCAGATTATAATAAAGACATAGATAAAAAAATATTAAGCGCTTTTAGCTCACTTGAAAGGGTTGATGTTCAGACTAATGATGCGGACTTTGCGAAAATAAAAGACATATTTGAAACATATTGCCCAAAAGTAAAAAAGATTACTTTAAGAGATTTAGATCAGTATTACCTTCCTTACTAAAACCGTCGCATAACTTACGGTGCTTCCGCTACGCTTCGAGATTGCTTACGCAACTCTCGCTTGGGCTTCGCCACATTTGCTTCTGTCACTTCGCTTGCAGGGCAAGCTCGTGCCATCGCAAACGTCGGAACACCTTGGTCGTTATCTGCCATATCCGCGACGAAAAGGAACGTCAGCCATCCATGGCTGACTAAACTATATATTCAGTAAATGGAAAGTTGTATTTCCTCCTTGTCACATTTGTATTCGTAAATATTTTCGAGATATATGAGAAGTTTTTGGAATACTATTAGAATTTCGATTCCGGTTTTAGTCTTCGGGTTCTTGGTTGGATGCTATACCGTTGCAGAAAAACGTATTGTTGAGTCGAAGGAAATTATTCCAGGCCCTGATATTACGCAGATTTCATATGACATAGCTCTGAGTACTGGTTCAGGAACAATTATTGCTTATGTATCTGGGAAATCGTCTGCAAGCCGAAGTGTACGTATCACATATCGAAATCATAGAACAATTCATATGGATGATATTGGCATTCGTCGTTGTGCCGCAACCTTAGGAATCGGATGCCTTTTAGAAGCTCCTACTCTTATTTTTAGAGCATGGGATACGGAGTTGATAAAAACGGAGCAAGAATCCGTACCCGGCGGTGAAAAACCCGTATTAGTTGATGACTTGAAATTAGAACTGTGCGGACAGAGACTCTCATTAAAAGCAGGCAAGGCCATTGTTCAAGTAAACGTGTGTGAAAATCATACGGAACCGCCGCAACTTCTAACTTCGACAGGTACACTTGTTGCCTCAGTTTCTGTTACTCCCAACTTAGCTTCTGTTATTTCTAAAATTCAACTAGACAGGACTACGATTGAACGTGAAAAAGAATTATATACCAAGCCCCATCATTGGTTGTATTGTGGCCCTACCGAAAATTCTAATGTGCCTCCGTCGGTTACGCAGGAAGCGCTCAAGCAATTCAAATTAGAAGCGTTTGACGAATCAATCAAGTGTGCAGATACTGCTTGGTTGAAGAATCGGATTGCTGGGCAGATGGGTATCGGATGTATTTGTAAGTATATACAGATAGACCGAAAGAAAGCTGAAGTCATGAACGGAAGATAGCTAATACTTTCCTAAAGCCAATGAAAGGAGTATTTCTTGATCTTCCTTTTTCTTAGCTTAATCTGTTGTTTAACACGCTCGTGCCTTCCATGCGCACTCGCTTAATTTTCGTCGCGGATACAGCAGATAACTGTCGGTGCTTCCGCATCGCTTCGAGATCGCTAACGCGACTCTCGCTTGGGCTTCGCCACATTTCGCTTTGTCACTCGTCTTGCAAAGCAAGCCTCGCGCCAAGTGCTGCGCACTCGCGAAACGTCGGAACACCTTGGTCGTTAAGCGCAATTCCGCCGGATTTTGTTTTTTTATTTTTCGAAGCTCGGAAGCGTGTAGATTTGGTTCTAAAACATAGGTAATTATTCAGAGTGTAAGCGCTCCCCAATGCGAGCTGGTGCCGTCGCCAGGCTGTGCATCTTGGTATTTAAGCGTCCTGCGGAAGTATATGGTTCCATTTTATCCAATCCCGAAAGGGGAGCGCGATACTTTGGAATAAAGGGATTTAATACTATTGGACTTTCGTCCAAGTAGTGAAATTGAATTAAATTGCAATGTGTTTGAGGCGTAACTTCGCTTAACTGCCAACTTGCCGCATCGCTTCGGGCTTGCTTCGCAACCCTTGCTTGGCCTTCGGCACATTTTGCTTCTGTCACTCGCCTTGCGGTGGCAAGTCTCGTGCCATTGCAAAACGTCGGCAAGCCAACGTCGTTATGCGTAATTGCGATATTATATTCAGAGAAAAACTATGAATAGCATACTAAAATTCTTATTAATGATAATTGTCATTTATTCTCCGATATATTCAGAATCGAAAATTGACTTTATTGGAATAACTAAAAACTCCAAATGGAGCGAGGAAGGAGCGCCATGTGGTGGGTTATACTTTGATTTATCCGAAACCGAGTTTGAGGCGACAGAGGGATGTTTAGGAGCTTCCCTTGTAATTAAAGGTTTTTATAAAGTTGATAAGGATTCAATTTCCTTAACAAATTTAAAGATACTAGAAAATCAATATATAGAAGCTAAGGAAAAGCTTGTACGCAAATATTTGAATAATGCGTTGTGTAAAATATATCGGACAGATAAGTCCGTAAGATATATTTATAGTATCGCTTGTGGGAAATTGGTTTTTAATAACGAAGATCATTTAGTGTCAGAAGGTCTAAGTAGAGAATTTGAAGGCACTTCTGTCATTACTATGGGTAGAAAGATTGTAGAAACTACTGATAATGTGAAAATTCGGATCAAGCCGGATGTAAATAGTAAAGTTGTTAGCTATTCAAAAGAGTTTGATGAAGCGCCTCTGGCTTTCGTTCCGAAAGGGACAAAGGTAACATTAATCGCCAGGAAATTGAATAAAGACCAGGTTAAAAATTGGATAAATTACTGGTATTATGTAGATGTGGGAGTTACTTCCGGAGTTTGGATGTATGGGGAATTTTTCAAGTAATTGCAACTACGCATAACTATCGGTGCTTCCGCTACGCTTCGAGATCGCTTCGCGACTCTCGCTCGGGCTACGCCACATTTCGCTTTGTCACTCGTCTTGCAGGACAAGCCTCGCGCCAAGTGCTTCGCACGCGCGAAACGTCGGAACACCTTGGTCGTTAGGCGTAATGCTATTAAAATTAACTGTAGAATATTATAATGAATAGCTCTAATAACTTAGCCAATCTAATTGCAGCTATTTCTGCATTAAT
This sequence comes from Leptospira wolffii serovar Khorat str. Khorat-H2, assembly GCF_000306115.2. Classification (NCBI taxonomy): domain Bacteria; kingdom Pseudomonadati; phylum Spirochaetota; class Leptospiria; order Leptospirales; family Leptospiraceae; genus Leptospira; species Leptospira wolffii. The sequence continues at coordinate 11,102 of NZ_AKWX02000021.1, read as the reverse complement.
ATCGTTCTCAACATTATTCTTTTATCTAAAAGACAGACGACAACAAAAGCATTCAATACTAAGGGATTATTTAAATGGTCTTTTGGGTTGGCATTCAGAAACTGTAACTATCTTAATTAAGTTACAGGTTCTGACACAGAAAAATAAATCAATCGACGAATTTCACGCACTCTTATCTGCTCAGATTGAAAAAGGGCGATTTTTCTTTCCGAACATTGATAAACAGGATAATTTTGGAAAGGAAAAACCAAAGGCATACCAAGGTTATCGCAATCTTGTATTAGATTTTCTTGTTTATTCGTATGATCTATATTTAAAATCACAACCGGTGAAATACCTTGAGCATGCTAATAGATTGCAACGCGAATTTACTTCACTTGTTTGGGAGATAGTTGCCCCCGGCAAAAATTTGAATGAGATTCATAAGCTAACGGATCGTTATCTTGTTCAAGAAAAGACTTTTGAAGATTACTTAAAAAGCGATCCAAATTCTTACGAATTTTTCTATGATAGTTAATAGCACTACGCCTAACTTACGGTGCTTCCGCGTCGCTTCGAGATCGCTTACGCGACTCTCGCTTGGCCTGCGGCACATTTGCTTCTGTCACTTCGTTTGCATGAGCAAACTCGTGCCATCGCAAACGTCGGAACACCTTGGTCGTTAAGCGAAATTCCGCCGGATTTTGTTTTTTTATTTTTTGAAACTCGGAAGCGTGCGGATTTGGTTCTAAAACATAGGAAATTATTCAGAGTTTTAGCGCTCCCCAATGCGAGCTGGTGCCGTCGCCAGGCTGTGCATCTTGGTATATAAGCGTCCTGCGGAAGCTTATGGTTTCATTTTATCCAATCCCGAAAGGGGAGCGCGATACTTTGGAATAAGGGAATTTAATACTATTGGACTTTCGTCCAAGTAGTGAAATTATATTAGATTGCAGTGTGTTTGAGGCGTAACTTCGCTTAACTGCCAACTTGCCGCATCGCTTCGGGCTTGCTTCGCAACCCTTGCTTGGCCTTCGGCACATTTTGCTTCTGTCACTCGCCTTGCAGAGCAAGTCTCGTGCCATTGCAAAACGTCGGCAAGCCAACGTCGTTATACGCAATGGCTTCAAATATTTACTTTAAGAAAAATAGGAAATATATCTGAGAAGAAAACGATTTAAGCATATTGCTTTCACTATTTGCCATATGTTTTGCGGCTGGAGATTAGTTAATTCAGCAAAGGAATTTAATAAACTAGGCTCAGGGAAATTCGCATATGATTTGATACTTAGAAGATCATTCTTCAATGGTATTCTAATAGAAAACCCAAGCATATGTTACGAACTGGATGGTTTTTTAAGTAATGAATTAGAAAGATTACTGCTTGAGATCAGTGTTTTTAAGAGCATTACACTTAATGTTGATATTAGCCAAACTAGTATAGAATCAAAAAAAAGACTAACTAATGATATTCATATTGATAAAGACAAAAATCCGATCAAAAAGGGCATCTTTTTCCGATATAGATTAAAATGTATGTGTAACATCGTAACGGAAGACAAGGAATATATCGGCGAATTTGAAGATATTGAAGAATGGCCGGATAATTGGCCTTAGATTATTTTCGCCACTGCGTATAACTGTCGGCTCTGACGCATCGCTTCAAGATCGCTTCGCGACTTTCGCTTGGCCTCCGGCACATTGGCTCCAGTCACGCCTTTTGCTTAGCAAAAGATCGTGCCTGGCTCTAACGCCTCTTCGAGGCTCAGAGTCGCCAACGTCGTCAAGCCTTGGGTCGTTAAACGCCATTTTTGCTATTTTTTCGTTTTCAATTTCGCCGCGTCCATGCGGCGAGAAATGGAATTAAATCTGTTTAAAGTATAATTACACTTCCAGCTTTGCAATTTTTAAAAAAGTTAAGATTTGACAATACCCTATTCAATAGGGATTCTGTCTAAATTGAAAAGACTGTTTGTACATTTACCTGATTTCGATCATTTCTGGACAAGAGCTGGTCTGGGAGATAATGAACTTAAAGATTTTCAAAATCACCTTTTAGAATATCCAAAGGAAGGTGTAGTAATTCCTGGTTCAAACGGTATAAGAAAGATTCGTTGGAAGAAAAAGGGGACAGGTAAAAGCGGTGGAATTAGAGTTTTCTATATTGATTTCGAAGAATTTGAAATAATCTTTTTAATAACTCTTTTAGAAAAGAATGACAAAGAGAATCTTACGAAATCTGAGCTAACGATTTTACATAATTTAGTAGCACGTTTGAAAGAGATATTGAAATCGGGGAGGCATTCATATGGCAAAAGAAAATAGTAAATTATTTAATAGCTTAGTGAAAGGACTTAATGAAGCCATCGAATATTCTGAGGGTAAAAAGAATACTGGAATCAAAGAACGTCAAGTTTCTATAGAAAAATTACCTCAATTTAAAGCTAGAGAAATCAGAAATATTAGAACAAAACTTCATCTTACTCAAAATTTATTTGCTCAAGCCATTGGGGTTTCTGTAAAAACAGTAGAGGCATGGGAGTCGGGTAGGAATATACCTCAAGGCCCGGCTCAACGAATGCTCTTTATTCTTAAAAATAATTCTAAAGCACTCAGTTTGCTTGGAATCAAAAATAGTTAAAGTGACGCCATCCTTGGCTTGATTTGTTAGTTATCAATCGCAAAAACGGCGTTTAACTGTCGGCTTGGCGTTACGCTTCGAGATCGCTTCGCGACTCTCGCTCCAGGCTTCGCCACATTTCGCTTTGTCACTCGTCTTGCTTGGCAAGCCTCGCGCCAAGTGCTTACGCACTCGCGAAACGTCGCCAACCCTTGGTCGTTAGGCGAAAGCGGCTATTATTCTTTACTAAGGAGAAAAAATGAAAATTTTACTGATTCTGAATTTATTACTTATAGGGTGTCTTACCAAAGAAAGTATCGAAAGGCATCTTGATAGCACGTCGTATTACTACGCATGTATGGCAGTTTTGCGATATGGGGATCAAGTGAATATCTGTGACGATTCGCTTCCCGCTGCGAATTTAAACACTAAGAAAGCATATAAAAAATGGTTAAACGATCAAGCACCTTATGTAGAAGAACTCGAATCTGTTTGTAGAAGTGACAAAGCAAATTATCAACGAATGAAAGATTTGTTTGATAGAGATAATAGAAAGATTGAATTAATGAAATCGAAAAATCCTGAGGAATTGCTTAAATTGTGCCAGGATTTTAGAGATGGTTTATCTAAGCATCCGAAGGATGAATCTAAAAAGATGCTGCAGGAATTAGTTCATTAAATCAAAGTAATCGACAGCAGCCATCGCCTAACTATCGGCTCTGACGCAGCGCTTCGAGATTGCTTCGCAACTCTCGCTTGGCCTTCGGCACATTTCGCTTTGTCACTCGCCTTGCGGAGCAAGTCTCGTGCCAAGTCCTTACGGACTCGCGAAACGTCGTCAAGCCTTGGTCGTTAGTTGCAATAGCCCGTAAAATTTTCCTTGAACAAATTTAGCAAAATGATTGAATTTTAGTTGAAGTATATACAATGTATATATAGTTGCTATATGGAATCAATTATTCAAAAATGGGGTAATAGTTTAGGTATTAGGATACCGAAGGCTATGGCTAACGAATTGGAATTGAATGATGGTAGTCATGTTGAGCTTCAATATGAGGGGGATAAAATAGTAATTTATCCCATGAGAAAAGCATCTTTAGAAGAAAAATTAGCAAGAATCACTAAGCAAAATCTTCACTCAGAAGTTTCTACCGGTTCTCCTGTCGGTCATGAGGCTTGGTGAAAAAGAGTAAATATACCCCTGATAAAGGGGACATTGTATGGCTAAATTTTACTCCTCAAGCAGGGCATGAACAAAGAGGACGTAGGCCAGCACTCGTTCTATCTCCGAAAGAATATAATGCAAAGACTGGCTTAGCAATTTTTTGTCCAATCACGAGTAAGATTAAAGGCTATCCTTTTGAAGTAGTAGTTAAATCTAAAAAAATAGATGGGGTAGTCCTCTCTGACCAAATAAAGAATTTAGATTGGACTATTCGCGAAGCGGAATTTATAGAACCACTTAATAAGCTATTATTTAAAGAAGTTTTGGATAATCTTAAATTGTTAGTTTTTTAGTTTAGCGGGCTACTGCAACTAACTATCGGTGCTTCCGCTTCGCTTCGAGCTTGCTTCGCAACTCTCGCTCGGGCTACGCCACATTTGCTTCTGTCACTTCGTTTGCATGAGCAAACTCGCGCCATCGCAAACGTCGGAACACCTTGGTCGTTAGGCGAAAAGCACAAAAATATTGTAAAATAAGATACCCTTTTGAAAGAGTAAAATATGTTACCTTATAAATATTTAATTGTTATTTTTTTATATTCATTTTTGACGTTTTCATGTAGCTCGACCTTTCGGGAAATCGGAGTGTTTCTTGGAGAAATCGACTATGCGGAAGAAGATATTGATATTCGGAAAGAAAGTTGCAAAAGATTATTCGATCGAAAATATCCGCCTGGATATACATTGGATGGTGAAGGTATCAAGATTAGTATAGATTTCCCTTTATCTAAATACTACCCTAATTCAGCTAAAAAAAAAGGCATATACAACTGCATAATCTACTCACATGTCGTAGTAACTAAAAATAACCATTTGGCACATTATTGCCTGGAAGAAAATACTTGCGGTTATGTGCCCTTTGAAGATGCAGCTGGTGCTATCTTAGTTAAAGCTGATTATAAGGCTTGCATGTTAAAGGGGAGGCCTATTGCTTGCTCGCAGAAAGTTCCGCTGGATTTCAAATTAGTCGACGAGTAGTTTGCTCCTTTTTGAACGTGCTCATCGCCTAACTGTCGGCTCTGACGCTGCGCTTCGAGATGCTTCGCACTCTTGCTTGGCCTTCGGCACATTTCGCTTTGTCACTCGTCTTGCGGAGCAAGCCTCGCGCCAAGTCCTACGGACTCGCGAAACGTCGTCAAGCCTTGGTCGTTATGCGAACAGTCTTGCTAAATTTTACAGATAGAAAGAAATCTAAATCCCCGACCTAAATAATAAAATGAATAGCTCAATTTATCCTTGGGTTCCGTATTTTAATCGACGTTTAAATGAGAAACCAATTCCAGATTTTAGCGGGGAAATTCTATATATAACATCAGATTATAGTGGAGGTCACCCAGGTGCTAAATTTGATGTGCTTTCTTTTTTAGTTATTGATTTTAGCAAAAGTAAACAATGGCAAATTTTGAGAAGTTTAGTACGGAAACAACATCTTCCTGATAATCGTCGGATGTCGTTTAAACGACTTAGTGATCGACATCGTCAAAATGCCCTACAATCATTTTTAATTGCCGCAAATAAATTGCCTGGATTATTGCTTACAATAGGCATCAGTAAAAGTATAAAGAATCTTTGTGAAGGCAAGGAGTTTCTTAAACATTTCAGTGACAATAATATGCTCACGTCTAAATGGAATGACGAGTCGTTTGAAAATTCTTTTCGAATTATACATTTTGTTGCTTTATTAGTTTCTTATTATGCTCGGACAGATCAAAGTATACTTTGGGTTTCGGACCAAGATAATCTCTTCGCAAATGAAATAAAGTCAAATGATGTTAAAATGCTTTTAGAATCGATATGCGCCTACTATATCAATCATCCGATAAAAGAGTTTAGCCTGGGAACAACTCAAATAGATCCCGGCGATTTATTGGAAGAAGATTTAAATGCTATCCCAGATTTTGCTGCAGGAGCTATAAGCGAATTACTAAATCATGTTCGCTTTCAATCAGGAAAATATATTCCCTCTGGAATTGTGCAGCCTATTAATCCAGGTCTATCTTCAAAAAGTGATGAAATTCTCAATTGGCTATCGACTGAAGAGAATAGTTTCTTATCGAGGCTAAATATTTTATTTGAAAGTCGCCTTGATGGTTCAATTGCTTTGAGTTCGTTTAAGGTAGGCTAATATTAGCAAGACCGTCGCATAACTATCGAGTTGGCGTTACGCTTCGGGTCGCTTGCGCGCCCTCGCTCCAGGCTTCGCCACATTTCGCTTTGTCACTCGTCTTGCGTGGCAAGCCTCGCGCCAAGTGCTTGCGCACGCGCGAAACGTCGCCAACCCTTGGTCGTTATGCGAAATGCCGCACCCCTCGGGGCCGGACATCCGTGTCCGGCCTCTAGCACGTCTCACAGTTATCCGGTCTGATTTTTCTTGAAGGCAACGCTCCCAGGACAAAGGCTAACGTCGCAACAAAGCCGCCACTGTAAATTGCAAGAGAATTGGAGAGAGTTAGTTTTCCAACTACGATTATCGCAACTCCGGCCAATCCAGTTACTGCTGGCAGCCACTTTCGCGTGCGGTTCCAATAGTACACAATTCCGCCTGCAGCCAGCGCTGAAAATGCAAGCATGATCGGTCGGATATACGGTGTATAATCAACAAAAGTTAGACCCAGACTTGCTAGAACGCTGCCGTAAAGTGGCCAGCAAGCCGGACATGATACTACCGGAAGCATCGCAGTCATCACCACAGGTATGAACGAGAGCAATCCCCATTTCTGTTTGCGTTGAGATTTTCTCAGAGCGTCCAAAACTGCAGCTCTGGGCGGAATTCCTGTCATCCTGCCATCTGCTGTGCGATAAATCCTGCAGGCGTTCCCGCCCACTGACCCGTCTGCAACCACATCCTTTCCGTCAACCAGCACTGTCGGAGAAGATAATTTCCGTGCATACTCAGGTGCGTTTGGATCATCCTTATTCGTCTCAGTCACGTTCAATTGCAGACCAAGTTCCAAACCTATCGTTTTCAACATTTCCCTGACGGCTTGCGCATTTGGGCATGTCGTTTCGTATACAAGCTCAATCTTTTTCATTGCTTCCTCCCAGAGTCGTTAGCAAAGGACAGTCGCCCGTAGGTTCCGCACTAGCACATTGCCGGTTAATCGTAAGCAGACCTCGCTCAATCTTTCGCAAATCTTCAAGCTTCCTGCGCGTTAATTCAAGCTTATGTTCAACTTTTCTTTTCACGCTGGCGCATTGATTCGGTCGCTCGATGCGCAAATCCAGCAGTTCCCCGATTTCCTCCAGGCTGAAGCCCAGATCCTGGGCTCTCTTTATGAATCTGATTCGCGCCGCAACATCCTGTTGATAAAGTCTATAGCCAACTTCGTTTCGCGCAGATTTTCCTAGCAGACCCAGAGAATCGTAGTATCGAACCGTCTGGACTGAAACATCAGCCTTTCTAGCGATTTGTCCTATTTTCATGCCTTCTCTCTGAATTCAGTATATGGTCTATAGTATACTATAGAGTCAATACCCAGAACAAAAAAAAATAAAAAAAATGATCGGGCTCCGGCCTCCATGCCTCCGCCCTCGGGGTGCGGCACTTCGCATAACTTTCGCCTCTGCCGCTGCGCTTCGAGCTCGCTTCGCGACTCTTGCTTGGCCTTCGGCACATTGGCTCAGTCACTCGACTTGCAGAGCAATTCTCGTGCCTGTCTTCGCTTTGCTCAGCTCGCCAACGTCGGCAAGGCTCGGTCGTTATACGCAATAGCCCAAACTCAAATTGATGTCCGGAAAAACATTTGAAAGAAAGTTTACAATATAAAGTTGATCGATGGAAATTGAACGAAAATTTTTAGTCACAAACTCCGATTATAAGAAGGATGCTTTTCCTTCAATAATTTTGCAAGGTTATTTGAATTCTGATAAGAACAGAACGGTTCGTGTTAGAATCGAATCAAATAAAGCCTATATAACAGTAAAATCGAAGACTGTCGGTATTTCTAGGCAAGAATTTGAATATGAAATTCCAATTACTGATGCGGAAGAGATGATCAGTAATATCTGCGAAAAGCCTGTAGTTAAAAAACTTCGATATCTTATTAACTTTCAAGGTAGTATCTGGGAGGTCGATGAGTTTCTAGAAGAAAATGAAGGACTTGTCGTAGCGGAAATCGAATTAAAATCGGAAAATGAAATTTTCAACAAACCTGATTGGATAGGGAAGGAAGTTTCAGATGACCCTAAATATTTTAATTCGAACCTTATTAGAAGTCCTTTTAGGCATTGGAACTTATAAAAAATTTGGGCTACTGCGTATAACTAACGGCTCTGACGCGTCGCTTCGAGATCGCTACGCGACTCTCGCTCGGCCTCCGGCACATTTCGCTTTGTCACTCGTCTTGCACAGCAAGTCTCGCGCCAAGTCCTGCGGACTCGCGAAACGTCGTCAAGCCTAGGGTCGTTATACGACATTATGATAAATTTATTAGTTTGAAAATTCATGAGAACAGAGTATCTGCTTGCCATAATTTTGTTAAGTTTTGAGCCTTCCTTTGCGATAGACAATTTAACGATTCAAAAATTAGTTTTAGAGAAAAAATTAACGACAATCCAAAAAATTGATAAGTTGAATTCTTTGTTACTCGAAGAAGAAAATTCAAAAGAATTTGATAGGCTCTTATTAGAGATGGGAAAATTACTGCTGAATGTAGATATCTCAATTTCAGACTACAAAAAGGATTTGAAATATCGAAATGTATATCAATTAAGCATTATTAAGTCAGCCAATTATGGAAATTTTGTCGGTTACACAGGCTATCATTTCAAGAAAATCATATCAGATTATCCGAACTCGGAATTTTTAGATGACGCTGAATATTATTTGATCTATTCCCTTCCAGAAGAATATAACTATGATAATCTTAAAGAAGAGAAGGGTAAGTTAGAGGGATTTCTTAAAAAATATCCTGATAGTAATCTTTCTGGTACTGTAAGAAAAAGAATTAAATGGTTACGATCCTATATTAAAAACGGTCAAAACTGGATTGTTGACTAATTTTAATATAATCATAACGTCGTATAACTGCCAACTTGCCGCATCGCTTCGGGCTTGCTCCGCAACCCTTGCTTGGCCTTCGGCACATTGGCTCCAGTCACGACTTTTGCTTGGCAAAAGGTCGCGCCTGGCTCTAACGCCTCTTCGAGGCTCAGAGTCGCCAACGTCGGCAAGCCAACGTCGTTATGCGAAATGTGGGGGAAAATTGCCCTTTTTCTCGTAACTCTTATTCGCAATGTTTGCCTTTAATTTTAAGATTATTTTTACAAAAATGGACAATATTTAGACTATAATCTTTGTGTTGACATTAGGCACACGTCTAATAGCATAGATAGGTGATCTTTGATTGGGATAATGAAAAGAACGAAACCTTAAAATCTGAGCGGAATATAAGCTTTGAGAGAGTAGTTGTTGAAATTGAATCCGGATCGGTTTTAGAAATCTTAAAGCATCCGAATAAGAAAAAGTATCCTAATCAAATCTTAATAATTATAGAAATTGATAATTATGCTTGGGTAGTTCCTGCAATTGAGAGTAAGGATACGTTCTTCTTTAAAACAGCATATCCTTCAAGGAAATACACTAGTATATATTTACCGGAGGCAAATTTATGAAGTATAAGCTTAGCCAAGAAGAAAAAGATTTAGAATCTTCTATTGAGAGAAATGAATGGAAGCCGGTTGATAATAAAGCTCAGTATTTAAAAAAATTCAAATCTGCTGCCAAGAATACTTTGTTAAAAGATAAAAGAATGAATATCAGGATAGCTGGAAAAGATATTCAATTATTGAAAACCAAAGCATTAGAAATTGGAATTCCTTATCAGACTTTGGTTTCAAGTATATTGCATCAGTATGTTACTGGTAAATTAACAGAGCGCTAAACAAAACCCCACACTTCGCATAACTATCGGCTCTGACGCATCGCTTCGAGATCGCTACGCGACTCTCGCTTGGCCTTCGGCAAATCGCCTCGGTAACTCAAATTGCAGAGGCAATTTTCGTTCCCGTCTTCGCTAATGCTCAGCGCGGCGACTTCGTCAAGCCTTGGTCGTTAAGCGACATTGCTATCTTTATATGAACCAAATATTTAAAAACTTTAAGATATTACATAAATTATTCAATAAAAATATTCAAAGCTTTGGGTTAACTTTTCCGAGGTCAAAGTATCATTTTTCAGGAGAGGCTCTTGTTTCGCTCGCAAATAGGGGAGATGAAATTGCTTGTTCAATAGTTGAGTTAGCAAAGAAAAAGGAAATTTATTCAGGAACAATTCTTCTTCGGAGTTTAATTGAGCATCAATTTCGCCATACCTATATTTATTCCCGTGCGTTATCCGAGCAATCTGACGTCGTAGGGAAAGACTATATCTTATATTTATTAGAAGTAGAGCTAAAAAGCTATGCAGATGCACTTAACAGAAATGATAAAATATTTCTAACAAAACAGACTTTTTCAGATCGCTTGGCAGAATTGCCTGCAATTCCTGAACTCAAAAATGTGACGCAGAAAGAATTGGATATTGTAAATGCAAAATTTGGAATTAAGAATATAATAAGCTATTTAAATAGTAGGCCCTCTGCTTACGGTAATGGGCAAAATAAATATCTTCAACAAATAATCCCGCTTTATTCAAACTATTCATCTTTTGTTCACGGCGGGCCATTTGGTGCCTCGGTTTTTAAGAAAACTAAAGAAGATCGGAAGAGATTGGAAAGAGATAGTTTGCATTTGGTTCGGACGGCTCATAATATGAGCTGCACAATGGTTTTAAATACTATGAGACTCGCTTCATTATTAAATGCTCAATTTATTCCTACGATAGACAAGTGTGAAAAACTTTATGCATTCATATAAAGACTGTACAATGTTAGTATTCACCTGACACTTCTTCTGAACGCTTGTTCTAATTTTCTGCTTGGTGGACCTCCGATTCTTCTGTCTTAATGCCCTCAATGAAGACTTGAAAAGGAGTTCTTCCGTTCATGTTTCTACCTTGGTGCGCCCTCTTGTAATTGTATTCTTCAAAGAAGAGATGCAGATCGATCTGCATCTCTTCGATCGACTCATAAAATTTAGTTCTACCGGCGATCCTGAAGTGCTCATCAAGTAAAGTTCTGTGAAGACGTTCCACGTATCCGTTGCTTTGAGGCCTGCGAACTTTAGTGGTCCGATGTTCGATGTCTTCTAACTGAAGAAATAATTCGAAAGGATGTTGGTCTTCTCTTCCACAATACTCACGACCATTATCGGTTAGAACGGTTTGGACTTTAATGTTATG
>NZ_AKWX02000019.1 GCF_000306115.2 Leptospira wolffii serovar Khorat str. Khorat-H2 | reverse complement strand
GAAGAAGAGCGCTCCGGCTATCAGCTGGTTATCGTCTTCCGGCGCAAAACCGTATTTATTATGATCCAACTTCTCTTCGCAATTCAACACTAACGATGCCAAAAGGAGAAGCGATACTATGTTTGTATTTCGAAATATTCTTTTCATGACCTCTCCTTAGAATGCGTGACTGAAGTTTACGAAGACCTGCTCGTCTTCTCTAGACTTAGCGTAATCGATCATGATGATCGTCGCCTGGTTCCACGCGATCCTGAGTCCGAGACCCCGGGAATATTTATAATCCTTGGTTCCGATCTTATGTTCGTCGTCCCAGATCCGACCGAAATCGAAGAAAGGCACCAAGTTGAACGCGAAGTATTCTCCCCCGACAGACATTTGGGCGAATTTCCAACGGACTTCCAAGTTACCCCAACCCATCACTCTACCGACGAAGCGGTCCTGTTTGTATCCGCGCAGGGTCCTGAGTCCTCCGAGACCTCCGATCAAACCTTCCGTTCCCCACATATTTCTATATTCGAAAAACGGCACGTCTCCTTCCGACAGTCCCATACCGAAGCGACTCGCGACGACTAACTTATCGAATACCTTAGGAAACGGGCTCCAGAAGAATTTTCCCTGAGCGAAGTATTTCTGAAATTCGTAGTCCGAACCGAAAGCCTTGCTATTCTTTTCATACGTGGCTTCCAAGAAAGTCCCGCTATTCGGGTCCGGTTCGAAATCCCGGGTATCGTAAACCAAGGCCAGACGGATGGCATTCACATAACCACCATTGTAACCCAAAATTTTTCCTGCTTCTTGGTCTTCCGTAAGCCTTGTTTTTCCGTTCGGAACATCGGCGGCATTGAAGTCGGCGCCTAAGACAGGATCGTAACCGTGAGCTTTTTTTCCGTCGAAGGTACGGATGATATTATTCGAAGCCTTGATCCCTGCGACCAAACGGACGGTTCCTCCGAAATAGGATCTTTCCGTACTCAAGTTGATCATAGGAGTTTCTATCTCGTACCGGTTGTACATCCTATCGGTGACCATAAAGCCGGGTTGGCTCGGAACTCCGTAGTAAGTATTTCCGCCGAAAGCAACGGGATCCTGGGGCCCGCCAGGACGATAATAGCTAAGATTTCTTTCCTGGTCCGCGTAAGTCGCGTTTGTATATAGATTTCCTCCGGGCTGGTTTCTATCGTAATAGCTGAGGGTCTTCAAGGAACTCTCCCCTATACCGAAATACAGAGTAGTAGGAGTGATCGTTAAAAACGCATCCGCACGAAGCCTCCACTGGGTGTTGGCAATGAACGGCATATCCAAGCTCAATTGGTGATATTGGGCGTTTTTATTCGTATTGAAATACTGTGCAAAGAATCTAAGGCGATAAGGAGTATAATCGAACAACGGATCGGATTTCTTTCCGTTATTATACGCATAGGCTCGGACCCCGTATCCGATCCCTTCGTTCGGATCGGAGTTGATCAAAGGTAAACCGGTAGGATACCATCCTTCCTTCTTTACTTCCAGATCCTTGGCACAAAGTTGTTTCGTCGGATCCATTGGAAACGGTAGATTCGTTCTAGGAGCGGGCTTGGCACAACCCGGAGTGGGAGGTCCATCGTCAGCTTTTAGCTCAATTGCCGCTCCAGTAAAGATTATCGCTAGCACCAGCGATTGGATTCCTTTAATCCTCATGCATCCCCCGGAGGTTTGATTTTAAGTTCGTTCGTTATCAGTTCGAATTCTCAGAGTGTCAATTGAAATTCCTAATTAAAGTCGGCTTAGACCCGGTTCGAGTTAGCTTCGTTCCGAGTCCGATCTTGAAAAGTTTAAGATTTTGTAACGTTTTTTAGAGGCTTATGCGTCTTAGAACGGATTCTCCTATCCGAATATAAGCGATTTATAAGTATCCATACAGCTCATCACGGAAAAGAACCCGTTCATCCTTCTCTTTTTGGGATGCAAGAATCGTTCCCCAACTTCGTGACGCCCCTCGATACGGCACTTCGCGCCGACTCGGGACAACGCCCCTATTCTCTTGCGCGAGTTTTGTATCGAGAGAAGCGCAAGTTAGCGAATGCACCTCACGAAATAACGACTGGTTTTAGAAAAGCTTTCATCTTCTCCAAAACGATCCCTACCAAACGATACCGCTCGCGCTGTCTTCGTCGTTACGTCCTGCTCGTTCGCCGTAGAACTCCAATAAAAATCCTCTAT
>NZ_AKWX02000018.1 GCF_000306115.2 Leptospira wolffii serovar Khorat str. Khorat-H2 | reverse complement strand
TAATCCTGATGGGAATAAGTTGCAAGAAGGTGATGGTAAAACGCCTGAAGGAGAATATAAGCTAGATTATCTAATTAATGATTGGGAATACTATAAAGCTTTCCATATTTCTTACCCAAAAATTGATCAAATAAAAAAGGCAAAAGAAAATGGAGTAAACCCTGGTGGTGGGATACTAATTCATGGAATGCAGACAAAATGGAATTGGGTAGGGAGATTACATACATTTTGGGACTGGACTCATGGCTGTATTGCAGTTACTAATGAACAAATGGATAAGTTGATAGAAATAGTTTCAGTTGGTTCAAAAATCATAATTGAACCATGATTAATTTAATTATTTGCTGTTCGATCCGGAACGTCGCCTAACTTTCGGCTCTGACGCATCGCTTCGAGATTGCTTCGCAACTCTCGCTTGGCCTTCGGCACATTTCGCTTTGTCACTCGTCTTGCATAGCGAGCCTCGCGCCAAGTGCTTTCGCACTCGCGAAACGTCGTCAAGCCTTGGTCGTTAGCCGCCATTAAGTAACAAATATTTGTATGAAAATAAATTTTATTTCAAAATCGAATGACGATCGGGAAAACCAGGTAATCTCTGAATTTGTTGAATTCGTTGCCGATGACTTCGGTGAATTCGATATAATTAACATAGAAAGAATTCCTGAGGAAGATGTTCAAACTCCGGATTTTTTGCTTAGAGAATTAAACTGTATTGTTGAAATTAAGAAGGTTACTGAAGACCCTTCATATATGCAAAAGATTGGGTCTCTTCGACAAGATATACTATCAAAAATTACTGGAGACATCAAGCACACATTAGGGAATGTAACAGATAATACTCTGGTATCAATAAATAATTCGAAGGCCCTTAAATCCAGAGGGAAGGAGTATGAGTCATTAATTCATGACATATCGAAAGACATTCGTGAGAAAAGCGATTATGGATTTTCTGGGGAATACGGCTATCGTATTGATCGCAATTCAGAAGGTGCTCCTCAATTAATGGTAATATATTCTGGATTTGAATACCCATCTCCTGAAAAACTTGCTGAACACCTAAAATGCGTAATTGCTAAAGCAATAGTTTAATTAAATAATTACAAGGAAACTTATAGATTGAAAGACTATAAAAAGATTCTTGTATTTGATCATTTTTTCACTCATACGGAAGATCTTTCACTTACAGTGAATGCCATTGAAATTGCATATGATTTACTATCTTCTCAGGAATTGGATAATATCTTTCTTCAAATGAACGAAGCGATTGTCAAGGTGAGATAGGTGCCGTTATTACTTAACGGCGGCTAACTATCGGCTCTGACGCATCGCTTCGAGCTTGCTTCGCAACTCTCGCTTGGCCTGCGGCACATTGGCTTCAGTCACGGTTTTTGCGGTGGCAAAACCCGCGCCTGTCCCTAACGCCTCTTCGAGGCTCAGGGTCGCCAACGTCGTCAAGCCTTGGTCGTTAAGCGAAATTCCGCCGGATTTTGTTTTTTTATTTTTCGAAGCTCGGAAGCGTTGGGATTTATTTTCTAAACGTAGTAAATCTTATAGTCTTCAAGCGCTCCCCAATGCGAGCTGGTGCCGTCGACATGATGTGCATCTTGGTATTTGAGCGTCCTGCGGAAGCTTATGGTTCCATTTTATCCAATCCCGAAAGGGGAGCGCGATTCTTTGGGGCTAGTAAATTTCGGATACTATTGGACTTTCGTCCAAGTAGTATAACTATTTTAAATTGCAGTGTGTTTGAGGCGCAACTTCGCTTAACTGCCAACTTGCCGCATCGCTTCGGGCTTGCTTCGCAACCCTTGCTTGGCCTTTGGCACATTTTGCGTCTGTCACTCGTCTTGCAGAGCAAGTCTCGTGCCATTGCAAAACGTCGGCAAGCCAACGTCGTTAAGCGAAATTCCGCCGGATTTTGTTTTTTTATTTTTTGAAGCTCGGAGGCGTGCGGATTTGGTTCTAAAACATAGGTAATTATTCAGAGTTTTAGCGCTCCCCAATGGTATCTGGTGCCGTCGCCAGGCTGTGCATCTTGGTATTTAAGCGTCCTGCGGAAGCTTATGGCTTCATTTTATCCAATCCCGAAAGGGGAGCGCGATACTTTGGCATTAGGGAATTTAATACTATTGGACTTTCGTCCAAGTAGTGAAATTGAATTAAATTGCAGTGTGTTTGAGGCGTAACTTCGCTTAACTGCCAACTTGCCGCATCGCTTCGGGCTTGCTTTGCAACCCTTGCTTGGCCTTCGGCACATTTTGCTTCTGTCACTCGCCTTGCGGTGGCAAGTCTCGTGCCATTGCAAAACGTCGTCAAGCCTTGGTCGTTAGACGAAATGCAGTTAGATACTGTTTTGTATAGAATGAATTTTGAACTTGTTAATAAACTCATAGAATTTAAGAAAGCGCGGTTAACGATAAAGGAGTTTGAGTCTTTGCTATTTGAATGTGCAATTGATTCGAAAGATCGACTATACGATTTATATATTGAATTGATATCATTAAATCTTAAGGATAAAAAGGCATATTTCGAAATAGTCAATATTATCAATAAGATTCTTGAACTAGTTCCTTCAGATAACCAGAGAGTTTATGACAAAAACATTTTTTCTGTTACATGTATTCGAAATAAAGGCTCATACTTTGACAGTAATGAGATAAGAAATTTTGATCTTATTATTGGTAATAAGTATATTATTTTGGAATTAAATGTTAGAAGATTAAATGATAAAGATATCTTTACTGATGTAAGAATAGTTGATGATGACTTCCGGATTTATCTTGTTCCGGTAGATTTATTTAGCCTAGTCACATAAAATCGGACACCTTTTTTGCTCAAAATGAGGTAAAGGTGAATATGAGTAGGACAGGAAAATACTCTCCAGAGTTTAAAGAACAAGCAGTAAAACGGACATTGTCCGGTTCTTTTACGATAAAAGAAGTAGCAGAGAAGTCAGAAGAACAAAATCCCCCGACAGACAAGCAACTGAAAGAGAACGAAGAATTGAAGAAACTTCGTAAAGAAGTTCACCGCCTCAGGGAGGAGAATGCGATCTTAAAAAAGTATTCAGCCATGCTTTCGAAGGAACAAAATCTCGATTAGAGTTCATGGAGAACAACAGGAGATTGTTCTCTGTTAAAAGCATGGCCAGCTTATTCAATGTATCTCGATCTGGATTTTATGAATT
>NZ_AKWX02000017.1 GCF_000306115.2 Leptospira wolffii serovar Khorat str. Khorat-H2 | reverse complement strand
AAGCCCAAGCAACTAGTTTTTGATTATATAGAAGTTTATTATAATAGACGAAGATTACATTCTTTTTTAGGATACGTGAGTCCCGTTGAATTTGAAGAAAAAGCGGCTTAAAAGGTGTCCACTAAAACGTAACTAGGCTAATTTGATATGGCCGAGTTGGTTATTCCGAGCGACTGGATTAAAGAAGAATCTGGAAATAATTATACTCTTTTTACCCCAATTGAATTTTCTGATCAAAGTTATCGAGGATTTGAGTCATTTTGGGAGGATTTTTATAATGATGTTGATTTAGCAATTATGACATTTGTAAGGACTCTATCTAAATGGAACGTTGAGGTTCACGGAATTTATGATCCATATAAAATAAGACTGATCTATGAGTCTGAGTTTTGAGCACTTTTTTGCGTGCTAACTGCACTTCGTCTAACTTTCGGTGCTTCCGCTCCGCTTCGAGATCGCTTCGCGACTCTCGCTCGGGCTACGCCACATTTACTTCCGTCACTTCGTTTGCATAAGCAAACTCGCGCCGTCGTAAACGTCGGAACACCTTGGTCGTTATACGCAATGCCCGTGCATCTGTCTTTATTCAAGGGAAGCGAAATTTCTACAAATTGATAGAATTTTTAATTGACCCAGGTATAACTCGAGTTATACTTATTTTATGAAGACTGCTGTCTCAATTCCTGATGATTTATTTAAAACAGCGGAAAAAACCGCCAAAAGGCTGGGGATTCCTCGAAGCCAACTTTTTGCAAAGGCATTAGAAGAGTTTATTCAATTACATAGTAAAGAATCAGTGACCGAAAGATTAAATAAAATTTATACAAATAGAAAAGATAGCTCGAAAGACAGTATCAATAATCTATCTGTTGAATCACTGCGCAAGAGTTTAAAGAATGATTCGTGGTGAAATTTGGTGGGTGGATTTAGGAATTCCATTCGGCAGTGAACCTGGCTTTAAGCGTCCTGTTTTAATAGTACAAGATGATTCTTTTAATGAAAGTAACATTAATACAGTAATTGTAGTTTCAATTACATCAAATTTGAATTTAGCAGAAGCTCCTGGGAATGTAATTCTATCTAAAAAAGATTCTAATCTTTCAAAAGACTCAGTTGTAAATGTTTCTCAATTAGTAACTTTAGATAAGGAACGATTTCTTGATAAAGTTGGTAAATTGAAAGCAGGCAAGATGGCTGATGTTGAAGAAGGGTTGCGGTTAATTATTGGCCTAAATTAACGGGCACTGCGTATAACTAACAGCTTGCCACTGCGCTTCGGGCTTGCTTCGCAACCCTCGCTTGGCCTTCGGCACATTGGCTTCTGTCACTCGCCTTGCAAGGCAAGTCTCGTGCCAGTCTCTAACGCCTCCTGCGGAGGCTCAGAGTCGCCAACGTCGGCAAGCGTTGGACGTTAAGCGCAATTCCGCCGGATTTTGTTTTTTTATTTTTCGAAGCTCGGAAGCGTGCGGATTTGGTTCTAAAACATAGGAAATTATTCAGAGTTTAGCGCTCCCCAATGGTATCTGGTGCCGTCGCCAGGCTGTGCATCTTGGTATTTGAGCGTCCTGCGGAAGTATATGGTTCCATTTTATCCAATCCCGAAAGGGGAGCGCGATTTGTTAGTATTAGTAAATTTGGCTACCATTGGACTTTTATCCAAGTAGTATAACTATTTAAAATTGCAATGTGTTTGAGGCGTAACTTCGCTTAACTGCCAACTTGCCGCATCGCTTCGGGCTTGCTTCGCAACCCTTGCTTGGCCTTCGGCACATTGGCTCCAGTCACGACTTTTGCTTGGCAAAAGGTCGCGCCTGGCTCTAACGCCTCTTCGAGGCTCAGAGTCGCCAACGTCGGCAAGCCAACGTCGTTAGGCGTAATGTTGCGTATATTTATATTAGTGAGAAATATAGATAAGTTTTACGACGATTGCAATAGATGTATGACTACCTAATTATAGATGGATATTTTGGTGGAACTGGAATACGAAATTCGGTTGAAGGAAGTTATATAGATTTGGCTGAACTTAATTTGTCGACTGGTTTGACTGATCAGATCAATTTATGGCTTAAGAATTATTCAAATGAGTTCTTTGAGGAATATAAGAATATAGAAAAAGCTAAATCTTTGGATCAGGCGGGAATTGAAATAGCTAAAAAAGTTATGAATGAACGAAGGCTTAATAAAATTGAATATTATTCAGATGCCACTGGGGAACGACTCTTTATTGTTAATGCATAAACATGCTAATTTTTGGTCGTTTGTCAAAGTTGAAATTTCAAGTATCGTATTCATTAAATTTATTCGGCTACAGTAAGGATATAGGATTTAAAGACAGTTGATATAGCAACACTACGCCTAACTGTCGGTGCTTCCGCTCCGCTCGGAGATCGCTTCGCGACTCACTCGCTCGGGCTACGCCACATTTGCTTCTGTCACTGCGCTTGCTATGGGCAAGCTCGTGCCATCGCAAACGTCGGAACACCTTGGTCGTTAAGCGCAATTCCGCCGGATTTTGTTTTTTTCTTTTTCGAAGCTCGGAAGCGTGTAGATTCGTTTTCTAAGCATAGTAAATCTTGTGGTTTAAAGCGCTCCCCAATGCGAGCTGGTGCCGTCGCCAGGGATTGCATCTTGATATTTAAGCGTCCTGCGGAAGCTTATGGTTCTATTTTATCCAATCCCGAAAGGGGAGCGCGATACTTTGGAATAAGGGAATTTAATACTATTGGACTTTCGTCCAAGTAGTGAAATTGAATTAAATTGCAGTGTGTTTGAGGCGTAACTTCGCTTAACTGCCAACTTGCCGCATCGCTTCGGGCTTGCTTCGCAACCCTTGCTTGGCCTTCGGCACATTTTGCGTCTGTCACTCGCCTTGCAGAGCAAGTCTCGTGCCATTGCAAAACGTCGGCAAGCCAACGTCGTTAGGCGAAAGCCACAAAATAAGGTTGTCATCTATGAAATGCATATATTGCGAATCGGCTGAAGCAAACTCAAAAGAGCATATTATCCAATCTGCTTTAGGCAGTAATCTCAAATCTTCCATCATTCTTTGCGCAAGCTGTAATAATTACTTTTCCACTAAAGAGTCAGGATATGTAGATCAATCAATTGTTAATGCTTTTTCAGCTTTTCGGAACTTTTTTAGTATCTGGGGTGATCGTAATACACCTCCTCCAATTTTAAAAAATATTGGAACTAAATCGGGAAAAAAATACGATATAGCACCTGGATTGGTCCCATTTATACCTGGTTCGATTAGATCAGAAAAGAACAATAATGACGGAACCTTTGAGATAAATATTTCTTCTCAAAACGAGGAAAAAGCCAGAGAACAACTATCTCATTTAAATAACCAATATGGATCAAAAAATTTGATCTATAAATATATGCAGCTGGAAAAGGAATATTTAGATGAGCCTTTACACTTTGAATTTCAATTTGGCGGGAAATCAATACTAAAAGCGGTTATGAAAAATCTTTATAATTTTCTATTTTGGTTACAAAGGGATCAATCTCAAGTAATAGATGTTAATGCATCTGATTTAAAAATATCAAGGGAATATATTAGGTACGATATAAACGGGAATAAATTCTATTCAAGTTTAGATTTTCTCAACCCGACACCTTATCATCTGTCAGACAAAGATATTTCTCATTATATATCCGTATTCAGAAAGAATAAGATGATATATGGCTATTTTACATTGTTTGGACAGATAACCTATACTGCAATTTTATCTGAAAACTCAGAAGGAGATGATTTTAGATATGGTTTTTCGATAAACCCAATCTGTACAATGTTAGTATTCACCTGACACTTCTTCTGAACGCTTGTTCTAATTTTCTGCTTGGTGGACCTCCGATTCTTCTGTCTTAATGCCCTCAATGAAGACTTGAAAAGGAGTTCTTCCGTTCATGTTTCTACCTTGGTGCGCCCTCTTGTAATTGTATTCTTCAAAGAAGAGATGCAGATCGATCTGCATCTCTTCGATCGACTCATAAAATTTAGTTCTACCGGCGATCCTGAAGTGCTCATCAAGTAAAGTTCTGTGAAGACGTTCCACGTATCCGTTGCTTTGAGGCCTGCGAACTTTAGTGGTCCGATGTTCGATGTCTTCTAACTGAAGAAATAATTCGAAAGGATGTTGGTCTTCTCTTCCACAATACTCACGACCATTATCGGTTAGAACGGTTTGGACTTTAATGTTATGTTCTTCAAAGAAAGGAAGAACGTCGTTGTTCAAAGTCTGTACGGCAGTGACGGGTATTTTGTTATTAAAGAGCCTTCCCCAAGCAAATCGGCTATGACAATCGATTACGGTTTGTAGATAGACTCTTCCTACACCTTTTAATGACCCGACCATGAAAGTATCCATAGATACCAATTCTCCTGTAGAATCTGCTTGTATGTGCCTTTCTCTGTATTCGGGATCGAATTTTTCAAGGAGGCGTATCTGGTTTTCGCTTAGAGGTATGATCTTATCTTTATGATGCTCTTCGAGTCTTAGAAGCCGTTGGTGTTTAGTTACGAGTTTATTTCTTGTCCAAACTCCTCTTACACCACCCGAACTTACCTTAACTCCTTTAAGACTAAGTTGTTGAGCGACCTTTAGGCATCCATGAGTCGGATGATGTAAAGAATACTCTAAGACTTCATTTTCGATTTCTTCACTGACTCGGTTAGGGTGAGGCCCATTGGCTCCCGGGATTCTATCTAAGAGACCTTCAGCTCCATAGGTTTGGAAGTTCCTTCGTATTTCGTAGAACTGTTGACGGGAATATCCCATGATCTTGCAGGCTTTGCTTACATTTTCTAATTCATTTGCAAGCTCTAATAAATTTAGCTTTCGTCTAGTTGCCTTAACTGTTGCATTGGTGTTGGTGGTCATCGGTTTCTCCTGATGTAAATAATTTTGTCGTTAAAATCATTTTTCTTTCAGAAGAGGCTGGGGCCACCGGTTTTTCGGTGACTGTCAGGTGAATACTAGCTCAGCACACCCAATCACATTCGAAAAGTCACATAATTTAGAATTACTTGATGTGAACTACAATTCGGAAATTACATTAAATTATCCGGTGTATGCTGAACAATATTTTCCCATTATAAAAGAAAGGATTGAAATTATATTAAAATTATCTCATTCAATTATTATCTCTGATCAAATTGCTAAAATAACTAATAGCGTAATTGATAAGTATAGAGATAAGGGGGAAAAGTTAACTGAATCTGAAATTCGCGAAATAACCGCATCCATTTCAAAGGAATTTATTCGTTTTGTATATAGAATTCCAGAGGCGATTCGGCTTGAATTCTAAAATTACTTCATAAGATTGTGGCCTTCGCCTAACTGTCGGCTCTGACGCTTCGCTTCGAGATCGCTACGCGACTCTCGCTCGGCCTGCGGCACATTGGCTCCAGTCACGGCTTTTGCGGCGGCAAAATCCGCGCCTGTCTCTAACGTCTCCTTCGGAGACTCAGAGTCGCCAACGTCGTCAAGCCTTAGGTCGTTAAGCGAAATTCCGCCGGATTTTGTTTTTTCATTTTTTGAAGCTCGGAAGCGTGTAGATTCGTTTTCTAAGCATAGTAAATCTTGTGGTTTAAAGCGCTCCCCAATGCGAGCTGGTGCCGTCGCCAGGGATTGCATCTTGATATTTAAGCGTCCTGCGGAAGCTTATGGTTCCATTTTATCCAATCCCGAAAGGGGAGCGCGATACTTTGGAATAAGGGAATTTAATACTATTGGACTTTCGTCCAAGTAGTGAAATTGAATTAAATTGCAGTGTGTTTGAGGCGTAACTTCGCTTAACTGCCAACTTGCCGCATCGCTTCGGGCTTGCTTCGCAACCCTTGCTTGGCCTTCGGCACATTTTGCGTCTGTCACTCGTCTTGCAGAGCAAGTCTCGTGCCATTGCAAAACGTCGGCAAGCCAACGTCGTTAGACGCCAGACAAACTAATATTGAGTCACTATATGAATATAAAAAATGAACTTAATGAAGGTAAGATCCCTCTGGTTTATATAGGGATACTAATATTTGTACTTTTATTGATTTATTTTGGAGTTCCAGTTCTATTAACTCAAACTAATATATTTGGAATCAGTTATTCAAATACCGGTCAGATAGGAGATACGATAGGTGGGTTATCGAGCCCATTAATTGCTGCGGTCGCTGCTTTCTTGACATTCTTAGCTTTCTGGGTGCAATACCAATCAAACAAGCAGCAAACTCTACAGTTCAAGTCTCAAGATAAAGTTCAACAAATTGAAAGATTTGAAGATAAATTTTATAAATTAATTGAACTACATAGAAGTAATGTCGCCGAGTTAGAAATGCCATTAAGCAGAACGGGAAGAAGCATATTTATTCCCTTATATGATGAGCTTCGCTTTGCCTATGAAATTCTTGAATTCGTAGATCTTTTCGAATGGAAAGATAAAAGGCTGATAAAGAAAGAAGAAAAAATTAATATTTCTTATATTACTTTCTTTTTGGGGATTGAGAACAATGACTCCATATCTGTCTTAAAGGAAATTCTAAAGAAATATCCTGAAGATTTGGTTTTACAATACTTAAATGAAATTAAGAAGGTACAAGAAAAATATGATCCGAGCACAAATCGAATTGATTTAGGTAATTACAAAGACAAAATTTTAATTGAATATCGTCCCTTTAAAGGGCACATAAATCAATTGGGCCATTATTATAGACATTTATTTCAGATTTATAGACTGTTAGAGGATCAGCCTAATGAGTTAAACAAATATGAGTACAGTAAGGTAATACGATCTCAATTAGCTGTCTTTGAACAATTATTGTTATTTTATAATATACAATCAACATTGGGTTCAAAATGGATAACGAGGGGATTTGTTCGAGATTATAAGGTATTTAAAAATATGCCAGTGTTACTGGCAACATTCGGTCCTACACCTACAGAATTCTTAGAAAGAAATAATATAAAATCAGATGATTTCTTCGAATGGGACGAGTTTTCTGAGTAGTTTGTCCAGCGTCTAACTTTCGGCTCTGACGCATCGCTTCGAGATCGCTACGCGACTCTCGCTCGGCCTCCGGCACATTTCGCTTTGTCACTCGTCTTGCAAAGCAAGCCTCGCGCCAAGTCCTGCGGACTCGCGAAACGTCGTCAAGCCTTGGTCGTTAGGCGTCATTGATTTATGAATATTCTAAAAATTAGCAATTATTTTAAGAGGGACTTTATGAAAATATATGCTTTAATGTTCATCCTTCCTTGCGTGTTAAGTTGTTCGATGAACGCTTCCCATGATCAGCAGGTAATAGCTACTCGTTCAATTATAACTTCCGAGCGATCTCCTTTTGGAATTAGTAAAATTGATTATACAGAATTCTTAAATGATAAAAGATTAAAATTGATTGAACTTAAACTTATTCAAATTGAAGTTCCCGAATCAGTATTTGATGAATATGAATCTGACCTGGAGCTTGTACTATATTCTTCATACTTAACTGTTAGAAGAACGGGAGAATCAGGGCCTTTAGTGTCGTCAGTAGACCCGCAACTTGCTCCATATTTTTTAATTCGACGGGCTTTTAGGTTTAGTGGAGTAGGTTCTAACCTATTTCAAAAGCCAATCGTCTCTAATGATCCGAAGTTGGTTATTAACTTTCATTTAGTTGACATAAATGGAATTAGTCAGGGCGATCAAGAAAAGGTGAAAGCGATATATGAAAAGTTTACCAACACGGCTCAACTCGCAGTAGATCAAAAATTAATAAAATCAGCTACAACGATTTCCGCTCTCTCTTATGTTCCAGCACTGTGGTCGATATGGGAAGCATTGGTTTCAATCGTAAATTTGATCGATGAGAATGAGAATTTCACTGTGTCTCCATTTTCATTAACTCTAAATGGAAATCTAGGATATCGCCCATATAGTGGAGATATTGATCCTCTATCGTTGAAGAGAAAGGCTTTCTTTCATAACGATGCCCGGGAATATGAAATAGATCAATATGAAAAGGTGGAGAGGACAAAGGGGGAAATTGAATCTATTTCGTATAGTTTTTCTACTCAACCGATTGGCATATATAGAATCAAGTTACATCTCAGTGTGACGTGTAGTTTGTTATAAATCAACAACGCCTAACTTTCGGTGCTTCCGCTACGCTCGGAGATCGCTATCGCGACTCACTCGCTCGGGCTACGCCACATTCGCGTCCGTCACTACACTTGCTTACGCAAGTTCGTGCCGTTGCGAACGTCGGAACACCTTGGTCGTTAGGCGGCATAAACTAAAATATGACTTTTGACAAAGAAAAAATAGCAACTGAATTCCATACCAAATTCTCTGAGTTAAAGCGGGAGAATATTGAGATTATCAATATGGTAGGAAGTGAGATTGGAGTTAGCATATTGCTTAAATATCCGAATTCATATCTTCCATCGATAAGTTATCATGATGAAAAACTCCTTAGCATGATTAGAATCTTCATATCGGAAAAGTCATTTAAAGATTTTAGCTCCTTAAAGAGAATAATTATCGAGATTGGGTTTTACCGACAACAATATGCGAGTCCTTCGGAAGGATTAAGCTCATTCATCGAGCGAAAACCAGATGAAAAATATCCCATAGGTTTAAATTTCGAGGACGATTTCTTTTATGATGTATCTAACTCAGAATTCTATAAAGATGATTCAATGATCGAAGTCGAGGGTCTAATAAATTATGTATTAAGTAAGCATTTTTTGCCTACAAAATGCTTAAAGGGATTTTCGACAAGAAGTAGGCTTAATTTGCTAAAACTTAGAAGAGGCATGTTGAAGTGCTTTTTTAATATTTTCGATAAGCTTATACTTATACTATTCGGAAATACGTTTTCAGTGTTTGAAGATTTGAGCTATAGTATTAAGCCGGAAAGAATTAATGCGAATAAGCCTATACAAGGAGGTGAGCAGAATAGAGAGGCAACAATTTTAGGTATCAAAACTACTAATGTGTGGTCAGTTACTTCTTACTCTTTTATTCATTTGTTATTTCTATTTATATTCGAATATTTGAATTTAAAGCCTGATTTTATTAAAATCATATTAAAATATTCGCTACTTTCTATTTTCTATGTAATTGTCACCTTATTCCTATATGAAAAAGGCATACAGTCGGTTCTTAAAAAATTACGTACATACTTTTGGAAAAAATATGAAGATTCATATTTTATTCAAATTAAAATATAGTTTACGCCGCCTAACTGTCGGCTCTGACGCATCGCTTCGAGATTGCTTCGCAACTCTCGCTCGGCCTTCGGCACATTTCGCTTTGTCACTCGTCTTGCATAGCAAGCCTCGCGCCAAGTCCTTGCGGACTCGCGAAACGTCGGCAAGCCAACGTCGTTAAGCGAAATTCCGCCGGATTTTGTTTTTTATTTTTCGAAGCTCGGAAGCGTGTAGATTTGCTTCTAAAACATAGGTAATTATTCAGAGTTTAAGCGCTCCCCAATGGAGGCTGGTGCCGTCGCCAGGCTGTGCATCTTGGTATTTGAGCGTCCTGCGGAAGTATATGGTTTCATTTTATCCAATCCCGAAAGGGGAGCGCGATACTTTGGAATAAGGGGATTTCATACTATTGGACTTTCGTCCAAGTAGTGAAATTGAATTAAATTGCAACGTGTTTGAGGCGTAACTTCGCTTAACTGCCAACTTGCCGCATCGCTTCGGGCTTGCTTCGCAACCCTTGCTTGGCCTTCGGCACATTTTGCTTCTGTCACTCGTCTTGCAGAGCAAGTCTCGTGCCATTGCAAAACGTC
>NZ_AKWX02000016.1 GCF_000306115.2 Leptospira wolffii serovar Khorat str. Khorat-H2 | reverse complement strand
CGGATTGGACTTAGTGGCCATTCTTCCCAGAGAATCGTAGGTGACGGTGGTCGTAATTCCCCGCGCATCCGTACTTTGGATGAGATCTCCGAAAGCGTTGTAGGAAGAGGAGCTGACTCCCAGATCCGGATCGCTTTGCTTTTTTTGTTTTCCGAAAACGTCATACAGCCAATAGGCCTGGTTTTTACCGGAGGTATCTTTTATGTTGATCCCGCTTGCATCACAATGGAGAGATCCTCCGTCATTCAGGTCGGATTTCTGAATTAGATTTCCTGCAAGATCGTAGCAGAATCCGATCTGAGACCTGGTAGAATCCGAACCGAAATCCTCCACATAGAGAACATTCCCCTTCGCATCCTTAACGGTTCTCTTGCTCGTTCCTCCGCTATGAGTCTCGATCGTTTCGAAAGGATCGTTATAAATATAAGTGATCGTCGTGGGTTCGGTTTCTCCCACAGCCTGAGGGAAAATCGCCTGTTTTTGTCTTCCGATCGCATCGTATTTGAAATAACTCGGATTTCTTTCCTGGTTATGAGGAACGAATTTGTCCAATTCTCCGGAATCCGCCCAGTCGGCTTGCCCCGCTCTGGACACTCTTCCGTTTCCGTCATATACGATTCTACCCGATCTTACGAATTTACCCATATTAATTATATATTTATAATATAATGCCATTCCCCTGCGGCCAAACGAGAACACATCTCCTCTATTCCGAAATGCGACATATCAAATCGCATACAAACACGATCGTTCGGACCAAAACCATTTACCTTATCGGAGAGAACGTTTGTTCAACAAAAACCGAACAGTGTTTCAGAGCATAGCCCCGATATGAATTTTCCTTGTCGAAGTCGGCCCTTGATCCATCTTTTACCAGAACAATCGTTCTGTTACGGTCGGGCTTCTCATATGCCCCGATTCAAATGATCAGTGAATTTTCTATTTAAGGGATAAAAGAGGAATCCAATGGCAAAACAATTCGAAGGCAAAGTAGCTTTAGTTACCGGAGCCGCATCACCCAGAGGTTTAGGAAGAGCGATAGCGAATACGATCGCAAGAGATGGCGGAGACGTAGTTGTAGTAGACCTAAACAAAGAGCAAATCGAGCAGGCTGCCGCTGAAATCGCAAAGGAATTCGGGGTTAAAACCCTGGGATTTCCGGTAAACGTAACCAAGCCGGAGGATTGCGACGCGGCTATTTCCGCGGTAAAAGAAAAATTCGGTAAACTAGACTTCTTGGTGAATAACGCAGGAGTTCTAAAGGATAATCTTTTCATTCGCATGTCGGAGCAAGAGTTCGACTTCGTGATGGACGTCAACGCGAAAGGCGTTTTCTTGATGACTAAGTCCGCTTCCAAACTTCTTCTCAAGGCTCCTTCCGGAAGAATCGTAAATATTTCTTCTCTTTCCGGTCTTTCGGGCCAACCCGGACAGGCAAACTATTCCTCTTCCAAGGCTGCGGTTATCGCTCTGACCAAAGTGGCCGCTCGAGAATTCTCCGGTAGAAACGTTCTAGTCAACGCGGTTTGCCCCGGTTACGTGCAAACCGACATGACCGCTTCTCTTCCGGAAGAGGTTCAGAAAAAACTGACCGATCCTATGTTCATTCCTCTCAAGAGACCGGGAACCCAGCAAGAAATCGCAAACGCAGTAGAATTCTTCCTATCCGACAAGGCTTCCTATATCACGGGAACTTTCCTCCGAGTGGACGGCGGCGCCGGTATCGGAATGTAAGGAGAAAGAATATGAGAGAAGTAGCCATCATAGGAGCCTACGAAACGGTTCACGGAAATCATAAGGACAGAACTCTCCGAGATCTAGTCACGGAGGCGGGTAACGGAGCAATCAAGGATTCCGGAATCGATAGAAAAGAGATCCAAGCCGTATATGTAGGAAATTATGCGGGTAACGAATTCAACGCGCAGAATACGATGGGTTCCTACGCCGCCAACTTACTCGGATTAGGTGACAAACCCGCGATCCGAACGGAAGGCGCTTGTGCATCCGGCGGAATCGCGATGCGTCAGGGAGTTCTTGCGGTCGCTTCCGGCCTATATGATACGGTTTTGGTTCTAGGCGTGGAAAAAATGAACGGTTTGGATCCGGAAACTACCATGGAAATCGTAGCCAGAGGTCAGGACCAAGATGTGGAAGGCGGATATTGCATCTCCGGGCCTTCCGGGTTCGCGTTAAACGCTATGCGCCACATGCACGAATTCGGAACCACCAAGGAAATGCTTTCCACCGTCGCCGAAAAGAATTATTTTCACGGAAGCCTGAATCCTTTCGCTCATAAGCAAAAGGAGATCTCTTTCAATAATATCATGAGAGCGAGAATGGTAACTACTCCGTTCGGATTTCACGATGTTTCCTTAGTAACCGACGCTTCCGCTGCGGTGGTGATCACCACCAAAGACAAGGCAAAATCCCTTAGAAAGGATTATGTTACGGTTAAAGGATCCGGAATCGGAGGAGACTACTTCAATGTGGCTCTTAAAAAAGATTCCGTCAGTTTCCCGGCCTCCGTGCAGGCTGCAACCGAAGCCTTCAAGATGGCCGGACTGGAAAGAAAAGACATCGACGTTTTGGAATGCCACGACTGCTTCACGATCACCGAGATCATCAACATAGAGGATCTAGGCTTCGTGGAAAAAGGAAAAGGCGGATTTTTCACGCAAGAAGGACACACTCGTCTCGGAGGCAAACTTCCTGTAAATACTTCCGGAGGATTGAAATCCAAAGGGCATCCGGTAGGAGCCACAGGAGTCGGACAAGTAGTGGAGATGACTTTCCAACTTAGAAACCAGGCGGACAAACGCCAGGTGCAGAACGCTCGCACCGCTCTAACTCATGTTCTGGGGGGACCGGGAGCGGTGAGTATAGTTCACATTCTACAGAGAGGCGAATAAAAATGGAGACCGCACAATTGAACGCATTGACTGGAAAAAAATGTAAGGACTGCGGATTCGAAGCAACGGATCCAGTTGTATCCTGCACGAGTTGCGGATCGGAAAACGTGGAACCCAAAACTTTTTCCGGTAAAGGAAAAGTTTACACTTACACAGTGGTCCATGTCGGCTTCGGTCATATAGCCTCAAGAGCTCCTTATGTATTAGCCGTAATCGCTCTGGAAGAAGGAGCAAAGACCATGGGAATCGTCGAAGGAGAATACCAAGGAAAACCGGTAACCGAGTCGATCGCCATTGATATGCCTGTCCGTTTCGAAAGAACCGAAGAAAAAACCGGGTTTATTTTCCAACCCGCTTAAGATTACCTTCCGGCGGGGAAAGAAATTTCCCTGTCGGAACATTCTCCTTGATATAAATCAAGACTCTGCATCAGAAAAATTCCCCGTCCCCGTGTAACCTCAGAAAGAGCGGTTTCCCCACGCGCTCCAATATAACGAATCGATAATAAGAATCATATCCGAAATATCTTCCTACAGAATCCAAACTCGATCCCGACTCCATTCTGTCTCTTTAGGTGATCGTACACTACTGTGACAAAATTTTTCTTTGCACCCTTTTCCGAAACGGAAAACATGGAATCAATATAAAGGAGTAATCCATGAAAACTCGGGCAATCTTGATTTCCCTTTCCGTTTCTATCCTCTCCCTCTTTCTTTTACTGAACTGCGGAGATAAAGAAAAACCAAAAGAAGAAGTTGCCGCACCGGCTGCGAGTGCTGCACCAGCTTTGACTCCAGAGTTAGAGCAAGGTAAAGAAATTTTTGAGCAGAATTGTTCCGCTTGCCACGGACTGAAAGGCGCGGGAGACGGAGCTGCGGCCGCAAGCTTGAATCCTAAACCGAGAAATTACAAGGCTCCGGCTAACGAGTGGAAAAACGGTCCTACCGAAGCTGGCGTTTTGAAAACTCTTCAAAAAGGTATTCCAGGTAGCCCGATGGTTGCTTACCAATACCTGGGAGATGAAAAATTAAAACTCGTAGCTAAATACGTGGTTTACCTGAATCAAAACTAAGATTCTATTCCGAGAGTCCCGCAAGGGCTCTCGGATCCCTCACTTTCCGAGTCATTCTGCTTATTCAAAAATAGATTCTCAACCCCAGCTTTTCTTCTGGAAGTTTTCCCCCCGACTGACAATCTAGTAATCGTGAGCCAAACCAAACCCCAATGTGACCAATGCGGAACGGACCGGAAATCCCCTCTCGCTCGAGAAGTTAAGACCTATGGAAAATGGGCCTGGTTTTTGATACTATTCGGAATTTCCTCCAAACCAACGGCAGTCCAATTCCAATGCTCCAAATGCGGACAAATTTTCGACCAACTCTCTCCGGAGGAATTGCAGCATTTCGTCTAATTTTGGCAGACCCGAACTCGATTTTCATCCGGAAACGGGATTGACTGTCCAAAATATAGAATGTCTTTTGTGCTAAATACGGCAAATGTCTGACGAATTTAAAATAGTCATCGATTTAGAGCCTGCTGTTCCGGTAATCCATATCTCGGGAGAGATCACTTCCGAAGCGGATGACGAGATCCTCGGTAAATACAATTCTATTCCCGAGCCTCGCAGAACGAGAGTTATACTAAATTTCCACGGAACTTCCTATATCAATTCTGCCGGACTTGCAACGCTCATTAGTTTGATCACCAAGGCTAGCGAATCTTCCGCCAAAATCGAGTTTGCCGGTCTCAACGATCATTTCCGTAAGGTCATGGATATCGTGGGCCTTACCGATTTCGTGCTGATCCATAATACCTTGCAAGAAGCTTTAGGGTAATTTTCCCCTTCCACTTTTTTCCCGTCCTTGGTATAGAGGATGTATAGCAAACCCAATCGAGTTTTTCTTTTCTTGTAGAGCGGCAGATGCTCGGCGATCTGAGTACGAGCGAAACGAGTCTCCCTCATTCCTTAGATCTATCTAACTTCGAATATGGGATCATTATGAGCAATGCCATATTAGATCCGATTTCTTCGATAATCATACCCGGTGACGATGACGGAAAATTTTCCATCGAAAGAAGCATCCCGAAGAATAGGAAAGATTTTCTCTTGGTCAATCGAACTCATAGCTTCCTAATGAATGGTCCGGAAGTCCAGGAATCTTCATTGCGTTTCCTCCGGACAGATAGTTTCCATTGAGCGAATAATTCCGCTTCTTCCCTTCTTTAAAAATTAGCACTGTAAAGGATCGATATCGCGTAATTGGAATCACAATTCCGTGCAAATATAGGGTATTGCTTGTCAATTTCAGTTATTTCTGATAGAGAAAATCCCGGCTTCCTCCCACTTCGTTACCCGCCTCCTCCACCCGTGAACGGGTGGGGGCGAGCTTTACGATTAAGTCGGAGGAGCGGAATTTCCATTCACAAGTTCACGCAAAGGTTATGATTTCTCGGACCTATTTCGTAGAAGCCGATTAGTTATGATTCTACAAATTTCAATCGGCCCGAAAGGAGAGGGTAATTCGGCCGATGAATCGGTGTATTCGATCTTAAACCAGTCCCTTCTTCCGGAAATCCTGTATTACAATTTCTAGATCTTCCGGAGTGTCCACGCTCAATGCAGCCTGCTTCGTAATATATACTCCGATCGAATGGCCCGCTTCCATCGCCCTCAGTTGTTCCAAGGATTCCGATTCCTCTAAAGCACTCGGGGGAAGATCCGGATAACCGAGTAAAAAGTCCCTGTCATACCCGTAGATTCCTAAGTGACGGTATGCTGGAACCTTCTTCTTGAATTGGCTAGGCAAAGGAGAACGAGAAAAATATAGGGCCTTACCGTTACGATCCATAACGACCTTGACTCGATTCGGATCTCCGATATCCGAGTCCTCGATCAGAACGGCGGCAGTACTCATTGCCCATTCCTTCTTCGATATCTTCAGGTTTGCAACGCCGTCTATCAGCTCGGATTCTATCCCCGGTTCGTCTCCCTGGATATTCACGATCACCCCGTAATCGGGATATTGCAATGCGACTTCCCTGATTCTATCCGTCCCGGAAGGATGGTCGGGAGAAGTCATCATCGCCTTGCCCCCGTTTTCGATTACTGTCCGGTAAATTCTTTCGTCGTCCGTCGCGACTAAAACTTCCCGAAGCGAGGAAGATTTTAAGGAATTCTTATATGTCCAAAGAATCATAGGAAGTTTCCCGATTAAAGCCAGGGGTTTACCTGGAAATCGGGAACTTCCGTATCTGGCGGGAATGACCCCCAATACCTTGGGACTCGTCATCAGTTGACGATAAATTCGGTGAAATACACCTCTTGGATTTTTCCGTCGGAAAGAATATGATTGATCTGAGCCTTAATCTCTTCCCTTAAATCCAATTGATCTTCCACATCTATCAGATCGTCCTTGGTCTTTCTACCTATGATCAGGTTCACCAAGTCTCTCATCTGTGCGATCCTCTCCGCGAGTTCCGCAGTGATCTTAGCGTCTTCTCTCGCCACTCCGAAAGATAATTTCATCTTCACGAAGTGAGTCTCTCCCTTGTCCGCGGTATTGATCCTAAATTCTTCCTGGAACTGGAAGGTCGTTAAAGGTGGAGGCGGTTTCACGAGCGCTACGTTCTTCATCTCTCGGAACGTACTAGTCGCCGCCTGCTTCGCCACGAACATGGAGACAAGTACGACTATGATGATTCCGAATACCGCGCCGGCGATATAGATCAGCCATTTGATAAGGGGAGACGAGGCGGCACCGGCGTCCGCCGCGGGTAACCCGCCTTCTTCCTCGTCTATTTCGGCATCACCCATGGGTATTCTCCTTTTCTATTAAAGTCCGCTTTCCGTGGAGGATTCCGAACCCGGTACTCTGCTCTTAGGCAGTCCGAAATTCGATTCGTATTCGCTCCGTTTGGTGGACTTCTCGGTTAATATTACGATGTCTATTCTTCTGTTGAATGCCTTGGCTTCCGGAGTTCCTTCATTCTCCACCACCAATGGACGATAGGACCCGAAGCTTACGGCCTGGAACCAACTCGGATCCAATTTTCCCACTCCTACCACATAATCGGTGGAATTGATGGCCCTCGCTCCCGCCAGATCCCAATTGTTTAGATAAGTACGTTCCTCTCGGTTCGGGTTAGCCCCGGGCAAGACCGCGTCGGCATCGCAATGTCCTTCTACCCTCACGAATCTTTCCAATCCCTTAATGAGTCCGCTCGCCTTCTTCAATGTGGCCTTAATTGGTTCCTGCAATATGGCCGAGCCGGGATTAAAATAATCCGCCCCGACGAGACTAATCACCAAACCTCTCTCGTCTTCCGTGACTCTTACCTTTCCCGCTTCTATCTCGGGCTTGAATAATTCCGTAGCGGTCTTCTTGGATTTGGAGAGAGCCTTTCCCGTAGTCATGGAAGGAAGGCTTTCTATATTCATTCCCATTTCCTCCAACTTACCCTTGGAAAGAGTCTGACCTCCGTCAAAGAAGCCCGTGGTCGTCTTGAATGCGGACAGAATAATCTGCATCTCGATAGCATTCGTCTTACCGGTACGATATAGCATGATGAAGAAGCAAAGAAGAAGGGTCACCATGTCCCCGTAAGTCAACATGTACTCGGGAATATTCTGGATACATTCAGGACATTTCTGCTTAGCCATAATCTTCTACCGAATCCTCGATTAATCGTTTTCGTCTTTAAGGACGCCCCGTTCTCCCGGAGGAAGATAACTCGCGAGTTTATCCTTAACGATACGAGGGTTGTCTCCGGACTGGATGGAAAGAGTTCCTTCTATCATAATCTGTCTAACCAACAGCTCGTCCTCGGATTTACGCATGAGTTTTTTCATGATGGGAATGGCCACCATGTTCGCACCCATGGATCCGTAAAGTGTGGTGATAAGAGCCGCAGCCATCCCCGTTCCGATCGCACTCGCGTCTCCGGATCCGAGGTTCTTCAACATCTGTACGAGTCCGATCAGAGTTCCGATCATCCCGAATGCGGGAGCGAGAGCTCCCCAGTTTTCCCACCAGCCTTTTCCGGCACTGTGACGAGAGGCGATATTGCTCATCTCGGTTTCCATAATATTCCGAACCAATTCCGGGTCGGTACCGTCGACGACTAGAGTAATCCCTTTTCGTAGGAATTCTTCCGGAAGTTCGTTTACGTCGTCTTCCAAAGCAAGAAGACCTTCCCTTCTCGCTTTTTCGGAGAAGGATACGAGGGTTTTAATCAAACCTATAAGATCGCTTTTCTCTTCCCGGAAAGCCTTACGGGTCACCTTACCAAGGTCCAGGGTATTCTGCCAGGGCACCGCCATAACGGTACAGGCCGTCGCACCTCCGAAAGTGATCAAAACGGAAGGAATGTCCACGATATCTATCGGATTCAATCCTGCGGAAAGAATCCCGAAAATGAACACCGTAATTGCAGAGCCAAGACCTATGATTGTAGCTATATCCATTGCAGTTTAATCAGCCCTCTTAAATTCATCCGGCGCGGAACCCAAAGGAAACACCAGGATCCGTTTTTTGAACTCTATAATCTTCTCGATCACGACCGGAATAGGTTCCTGAACCACGTATTTCCTATCGTTAGACAGAGTAATCGTAGTATCCGGATTGGCCTCGATACATTCGATATGAGAGGCGTTGAGAACGAATTCCGTTCCCTTCAATCGGTGCAGGGTAATCAAAGGCCCCTCCTTCCTCGAGAGTTCTTGTTTATAGTCTCGACCTCCTTCGAGATTTGGATAATGAATTTTTCCTCGGTAAAACGGCTTACGGAGGCTTGAAAGTCCTTGGTTTTCCACTCTTTCCGGTCCGACTCGGAGATCGCTTCGTTCAAGGAGTCCACGGTCTGCTCCCGAAAGAACACCCCGGTCTTTCCGGAGACCACGGTTTCCAAGGCTCCTCCCTTGGCATAAGCCACTACCGGCGTGGAATACCCCTGCGCCTCCACGGGAGCGATCCCGAAATCCTCCATTCCGGGAAAAATGAACGTCCTGGCCTTCTCCAGATACTCCTCCACTTCCTTACGAGGACGATGGGGAAGAATCTCCACATTGGGAGGAAGTTCCTTTACTAATTTCTTATATTCTTGTCCGCTCCCCAAAATCTTGAGGCTCCGCCCGTTCTTTCTGTAGGCCTCGATCGCGAGGTCGATTCTCTTATAAGGAGCGAATGCGGAGACTATGAGATCGAAATTCTCCTTCTTTGCGCTCTTTACCCGGAAACCCTCGGGCAGGCAGGGGGGAAAGACAACTTGCGCGTCTCTTCTATAGAATTTCCGAATTCTTCTGGAAACAAAGGCGGAGTTGCATAAAAAGGAATCCACCCGATTCGCCGATGCCGCATCCCAAGTCCTGAGATAATTCGAAACCAACTGGAAGGCGAAAAATTTCAAACCGCTTCTTGCCGGAAAATAATCGTAATACAGATCCCAAACGTATCTCATAGGAGAATGTACGTAGCTAATGTGAATCGCATCCGGATCCGGTATGACTCCTTTGGCCACGCAGTGAGAAGAGGAAAGAATAAGATCGTATCCTCTAAGGTCCAAAGATTCTATGGCCGTGGGAAATAAGGGAAGATACCAACGATACTTGGATTTGAATGGCAAGCGATCCGTAAAGGCCGTAACGATCCTGCGGTTCTCTATTCTCTCGTTTAACTTTCCCTTTTCATAAAAAAGGGTGAACAGATCGGCTTCCGGGAAAATTTTCAAAATGGAATCGAGGACTATCTCCCCTCCTCTCATACCGTTCAACCAATCGTGGATCACTGCGACTCTCATTGGGGCTAGGATCGGCAGACCGCTCCCGTTTGTCCTCGTATTTTCGGACCGGAAAAACGAAACTCAGAGTCGATTCAGATAGAAGTCGCTAGAGATATCTCCGAGTAGAGTGGTCCTTCTATAAAGATTGATGGAAAAAGGAATAGGAGCGCTTCTTTCGATCTTGCGATAGCCTTCCGCATACCTTCTCGCTCCGTCCCCCAAAACCCTCATATCGTAAGCGGTCTCGGCCAAGGCGTCGTATGTGTCGGAATCGTTGATGAATCTAGGTACGGAACCGGTATGCCCTTGCAACTTATAGGAAACGTCCATGAGATTGCGGAAGACAAGATTGATATCCTCCTTATTCTCCCGGATAACCCCGGTGGACGCCGCAAAGAAATCGTCGTAATACTTTGCGGAAGGAGCGAAGTCGGGACGAAAACCTTCGGCTTCCTTGTATGTGGGATTGAAGAAGGCCTGTTTGGGATTCTCCTCCGCGTTTCCGGGATCGATGTCTATGGTCCTACCCGCCAAGACCGTAGCGGTACGAAAGCTGATATTATAATTAGAATACAGTGTAATCGGTTCCGCCAATCGAATGGTGATCTCCACCGCCTTGGTCCGATTCGGATCCAAAAATCTCTTGTCCGGAACCTCTTCAATGGACACCACATCCACGTCCCGAACCACACCTCTCTCCACTCCTAAAATACTCACAGGAATCCCCGGGCGAATCCCCTGGGATTTAGGATAATAGATCTTTAAAGTATAAGGATAATCCTCCTCCGATCCTGCTCTTTCTATGACTGACTGGTACATTAGGATCAAGAAGACGCAAAAAAAGGCGATGCCTAAATAAATGGGGGAAGGAAGAGGCAGCTTCATGGTCTTGCTTTCTTAGAAACTTCGGATCGGAAAAGGGGGCAACTAAATCCCCAAAGACTCTAAAAATAGAAGAATGAAATTTTTAGGATTCACCCGATACTTGTATTAAGAAGAAGAAAAAAGCCAGTATGCGGTCGTATGAGACATAATATAATTGACTTTTTGAAAGAATTCATCCAAAAAAGAACTAGTTGGTGGCTTCTGGGTCTCCTCTTCCTACTCGTTAGCCTTTTGGGTTGGGGATATAAGAAGGGTTCCCTTCCCCAGGAGTTGAATAAGCTCATACTGACCGGACACGAGACTCTTAAGACGGAAGAAATCGTTCAGATAATGGGTATCCAACCGGGAACCTCTTTCGAAAACTACGACCTCGGCCAAATGGAACACCGACTGAATTCTCACCCCAGAATCAAATCCGCTAGACTGGAAAAAAAGACCGACGACCAGCTACTCGTGGAAATCACGGAAAGAAAGCCGACCTATCTCATAAATTCTGACGGCCATTTGTTCGAAATAGACTCCGAGCTAAAAATCCTTTCTATGGACGATGTTCGGACTCCAGGCCTCACGGTTCTTTCCGGAACCTTTCCTAGAGAAAAAGGCCATATGTCCGGGGCCGCGTTCAAGGATCTGCATACCTCCGTAGAGAACGCTTTTAGATCCTATCCTGCCTTGAAGACCAGAGTTTCGGAAGTCTCCTTGCACGAAGACGGGGAAATATTCGTATATGCCGATACTCCCATCCCGGTCCGAGTACAGATCGGAACATTATTCCAGACGGAACAGTTTAGAAAATTGTACGCAGTATTAGCATATCTTGAAAAAGAAAAAGTAAGACCCAAACTCGTGGATATACGAGGAGAAGACGCGGTCTACCATTAAGAATATGGAATCTTCTGAAAGAACAATCGTAGCTCTGGACCTGGGCTCCTCCCTGACAAAGGTGGTAGTGGGCCGTCCCGTATCCGAATACGAAACCGAAATCATAGGCACCGGTTCCTTTCCGTCTTCCGGAATCAAGAACGGATCCATAGTGAATATCGAAGCCACTACCCGATCCATCATAGAGGCGGTGAGTGAAGCGGAACTCATGTGTGGTTTAGAAATCGGTTATGTGGTGGTTAACGTTACCGGTAAATCCGTCCGCGCGGACAACTCTAAAGGAGTCGTTGCGATCACGAACAGGGACAGGGCGGTCACCGAACCCGACGTCGTAAGAGTCATAGAAGCCGCTCAAGCAGTAAGAGTTCCCGCGGACCAGGAAATTCTACACGTACTGTCCAAGGAATTCTCCGTCGACGATCAAAGCTCCATCAAGGATCCGATCGGAATGACCGGAGTCAGACTAGAAGCCGAAGTACATATCGTTACCGCAGGTATTACCGCTCTTCATAATTTGGAAAAATGCATAGAGGCCGCAGGACTCGCGGAGGAAACTCGTGTGCTCTCAAGTCTTGCTTCTTCGGAAGCCGTACTCACTTCCGGCGAAAAAGATCTAGGGACTGCCGTTTTGGACATAGGAGCAGGCATCTGCGATCTTATCGTATATATAGACGGGGGAATCTCGTATTCGGCGGTGATTCCATTCGGAGGATATAATGTTACCTCCGATCTATCCATCGGATTAAAGACGACGATAGAGACCGCAGAGTTGGTTAAAAAAAGATACGGGCATTGCTCTCTGGAAGACATGGATCCTACGGAAACAGTGGAAATTCCTCCGATCAGCGGAAGACCGGCAAGAACCATTCTGCGGGAAGAATTGGTGCACGTAATCGAACCCCGTATGCGGGAAATCTTCGAAATGGTGGATGCGGAACTCGTAAAATCGGGAAAGAAATCCTTTCTAGCAGGCGGGGTCATTCTTACCGGAGGCGGAAGCCTTTTGGAAGGAATCGAAGGCCTCGCCGAAGACGTGTTTCGCCTAACGGTAACGAGAGCAAGACCTGCGGGATTAAGCGGACTCGCAGACAGAGTCTCCTCCCCCGAATTTTCAACCGCCGTAGGACTCATTAAATACGCCTCCCGATTGGGAGACATGGAAAGAAAATCCCAGGACCGAAGCGAGACCTGGAGCAAAAAGATTCGGAGATGGATAGAGGAAAACCTCTAAGGGAGTGAAACATGTTACGTTTCGAAGAAGAGGAAAAAACGAGCCCTGCGATCATAAAAGTGTTAGGTATCGGCGGCGGCGGGATGAACGCAGTCGCTAGAATGGCAAATTCCAGTCTGAGAGGAGTGGAATATGTCATCATGAATACCGACGAGCAAGTATTAAGACGTTCTAATATAGAAAATAAAATCACCCTGGGCTCCAAGACCACTAGAGGAATGGGAGCCGGAGGAGATCCGGACCTAGGCACCAAGGCTGCAGAAGAGGATAGGGAGAGAATCATTTCCGCAATCCAGGGCTCCGATATGGTATTTGTAACGGCGGGGATGGGCGGAGGTACCGGTACGGGCGCCGCTCCTATCGTGGCAAAGATCGCAAAGGAAATGAAATGCCTGGTGGTAGGAGTGGTTACCATCCCGTTCTCCTTCGAGGGTAAACGCAGAATGGAGTTGGCGAAACGAGGCGTGGAACAACTTCGGGCGCATGTGGACACTCTCATTCTAGTCAATAACGAGTCCATCTTCCAAGTTGTGGATAGAAACACTCCGATCGACCAGGCGTTTCGGGTCATAGACGATATTCTTCTCAACGCGGTCCGAGGAATCAGCGATATAGTAAACAATCCGGGACTCATCAACGTGGACTTTGCGGACGTGAAGACCATCATGAAGGATACCGGAGACGCCGTCATGGGGGTGGGAGAAGGCAGCGGCGAGAATAAGGTATCTGAAGCGGTTAACTACGCGATCGATAACGCACTCCTGGATTCCCGCTCCATCGCAGGAGCGACCTCCCTTCTGATCAACGTGACCGGCGGCACCGATCTGACCATTTCCGACTGGAACGAAGTCTCTCAGATCATCACTTCTCAAGTGGATCCGAATGCGAATATCATCGTGGGGCTTACCGAAGATCCGGAGTTGGAAAGAAGGATTCGAGTCACAGTAATAGCTACGGGTTTCCACAAACGACCTTCCGGTTTAGGTATTCCTACAAAAACGCAGCCCCAAAGAAAAGTAGTAGGTCTGGAAGAAACGGAAGAGCCTCGTCCTAGTTTCCGTTCCGAACCCGAAAGATTGCCTGATGCGGATGCGTATCGCGGTTTAAAGGCGAGAAGTTCCCAAACTCCCGCTAAAGAAGATTATGATATCCCCGCCTTCTTAAGAAGAAACGACCGTAATAGAGGCTAAGAGGAGAAGTTTACTTCTCCTTTTCCGACTCCGCTTTACGAATCATATCCTCCTATTCATGGAGGCGATCGACTATTCTACCGCTTCGGCAGCGGCAGAGGAAATTCTTCTCAAATCGTTTAGATAATCCTTTTCCGGACCGTTCAATTTCGAAGCTTGATCGTAGAGTTCGGAAGCCTTCTCAAAATCTCCTTGGGAAAAATAGTAAGTGGCAAGATTCGCTTTGGCGGCCCAGGATTTGCCTTTTGCTTTTTGGTCCGCCTTCTCCCAGGCTTGCTTGGCTCGATTGAAACTAGGAGTCTCTCCCTTAATTTCCTCGTATCCTTCTTCCAAGAATGCGGAAACTTCGGGATCCTCCTCTTCCGTGAAAATAGACACTCTTTCGGTTTTTATTTTGGGAGAAAGTCTTGCCTCGATATCCGGGATCGCTTCCTCTAATGCGACGGATAATGATTGAAGTAAAGCGGGACAACTGGTATCGCCTACTCCATTGTAAACGACGGAAGGCCTCGAGATCACCGCCTTCTTGGTTTCTCCGGAATCGACCCGAACGAGACTCGCTTCTATGGGCAAGAGAATCCTTCTGACTCCCGTAGGCTTCATTACCGGATCTTGGGCGGGAGAAATAGGAGCAATCGCCCTATGTCTTCTGTTCTTGGAATTTGCGGCCGCAGCGGCTTGTAGAATGGTCATCCCCATCGCAAGATAATCGGTTTTTAACTCAATAGAACATTCCGATACGGGACGCCCGACTGTAACATAGAGAATCGCTTCCGCCCCGAGTAAATTCCCCAATTTCACCCTGGATTGTACGATACCGGTTAGAGAAAGAGTAGCCTCGTTTAGAATATCCGCCCTCTTGCTCAGATCGATCATCTTAAAATAGGAATCCTCCGCAAATGCCTCATAGATCTTCCCGGGAACCATGAGTATGAAGGAACGACTCAATTCGTAATCCTCCATCCATACATCCGCCTTGGCCGGCTCCACGGCCAATCCTACGTTACGCACTCCTTTTAGAAAGATGCGTAGATCTCTTCCTTCTGGTGTAGGAGGATAAAACGGATACTCCACTCTCACTCCTTTGCAGGAACCTAAGAAGATTAGAATCGATATAAAAGAGAGTAGTCGGAGATTCATAAGAGTGTTTGACCTAAATTCGGTAGTCATTCTATCCGAAAGCCATGGAATTCGCGAATTATTTCTAAGTACAGGAAAACAGATTAGTATCGAACCCTTCCCTTCCAGTATTGTGCAGCCAGGGCGGTAAGACCGTACATCAATACTCCATACATAAGAATGGTAAGAAGCGCCTCCGGATTCTTAACGTGCAATTCCGCCAAAAGCAATGCGAGAGAAAGACTACGAATACCGGAAACCAAGGAAAGAGACGCTTTCGTATCTTGCTTTCCTTTCCAAATCAACCATCCCGGCAAAAGGGAAGTTCCTACGGTAAGCGCCGCAGCCAACCAAACAATCGGGCCTAAACTAAGCGCCTTGTCCCCGTATTGTGCCACTAAAACCAAAATGGAAAATACGAGACAATAAGTGCTGAATTTCTCCACCCAAACCTCCGAGATTCTGGCAGGATGGGGAAAGAAATAACGAACGACTAGTCCGATCAACAGAGGAAGACCTTGTAGGAAGAATCCAATCGCCAATAATCTTAAGAATAAATCCGTCTCGAATCCGCTCCCTCCTTGGTATACGGAGAATATGAATGGAGTCAGGACTGTATTTGCACCGTTCAGAGTCGCAATCAAAAGTCCGCCCAAAACCGGATTTCCTTTTCCTCTCAATACGAAAAGCCCTCCCGAGGCTCCTCCGGGAGAGGACGCGCAAAGAAAAATCGCCACGGTAGCCAAGTCGGAGAGTTGCAGAAGCTTGCCCAAAAAAATGGCGACTATCGGAAGAACGCCGAAATTCCAAAGAAAAGCGAATCCCAACAGAGGACCTGAACTTCTCCAAGAACCGATCTCCTTTCGGTCTATCTTCAGCCCGAGGCTCAGCATAGAGGACAAAGACAGAAGAATTAAGGAAAGGCGTATTAGCATATTCTAATGATTTAGAATGTATTCCTTAAAGTATTTACGTTCTTTGATCGTCTGGGAAATCAGGCTGGATACGGCGAAAAAGATTCCGAAGCCCAGAAAAAAATATGGGAATATGGATGTACGATCCGGAGGAAGATTATTTTGAACGAGCAGTCCGTAAAAGATCACCACCAATAATGCGGCCGGAACGGTGATTACGGCACCGGGATTCAAGTATAGCTTACACTGAAAGGAACCGTCGGTCTTCTTCAAAACCGCTCCGAAAGACCAAAGCCAGTTTCTATGTTTTTCCAAAGTGGAAGCGTTTTGGAAAAAGAGCTTCTCTCCGGAAAGTTTGGAGTGATAACCCGCTCCTTCGATCAGGGAAATCACCTTTT
This sequence comes from Leptospira wolffii serovar Khorat str. Khorat-H2, assembly GCF_000306115.2. Classification (NCBI taxonomy): domain Bacteria; kingdom Pseudomonadati; phylum Spirochaetota; class Leptospiria; order Leptospirales; family Leptospiraceae; genus Leptospira; species Leptospira wolffii. Next base: position 87,856 of record NZ_AKWX02000016.1, on the reverse strand, counting down.
CCATACTAAGACCGGAGAAAGTGCGGGTAAAAATCGCAGGCAAGAAACTCATAAAAGAAGTTTCTATGAAAGTCTCCTTCTTCTTACGATCCCGGAGGGAAAAGAAAAAGACCGCGATAAAAATAAGAATCGGTAAAGTGGCTAAAGCGAATTGATACAAAGAAAACTCCTGTAGAATTTTATGCCGCGGTTAAAATCAACGGACCGCGCTCCGTAATCACTACGGAATGCTCGAACTGGGCCGTAAAAGATCCGTCGGGAGTGCGTAGCGTCCATCCGTCGGAATCCTCGATAAAGTCTTCGGCTCCGGTGGAAACGAAAGTCTCGACCGCAATTACTTGGCCCGATTTGAGGATCCTTCTGTCTCTGGGTTCATAATAATTACAAATATCGAAAGGTTCTTCGTGAAGCGATTTACCCACTCCATGACCGCATAATGTTCGAATCACCTTATAACCGTTTCGATTCGCAGTCTGCTCGATCGACTTCCCGATGGAGTTCAATCTTTCTCCCGTCTTAGCCTTCGTTAACGCCAAGCCCAAGGCCTTTTCGGAAACTTCCAATAGATTGCTTAAGTTTCTACGATCCTGTCCTACGATGAGCGTCGCCCCGGTATCCGCGAAATACCCGTCTAGTTCCAACGAGACGTCTATGTTTACCAAGTCCCCTTCTTTCAGAACCCTATCGTTCGGAATTCCGTGAGCGATCTCCGTGTTTAAACTAATGCAAGTACTCCCCGGAAACTTATACATAAGTTGGGGGGCGCTTTTTGCCCGGAAACGGGAAAAATACTCGAAACCGATGCGATCCAATTCTTTGGTACTGATACCTACAACCGCCGCCTCTCTCATTATAGAAAGGGTCTCGGCAGTGACTTTACCCACTCTTCTCAGCTTGTCCAAATCTTCCTGGTTTCGAATCGTCATAAAGAATAATTCCTCCGGAATCCGAAGCTTGGCAAACCATAAATGTAGGATATCCTACATCGATTAAAGACGAACTCGCACCTGATCGAAAGCGAACAAAAGCTCGGTGGAGATTCGATCGCAGGTTTCCGAATACTTTACGGAAGCATTCGGGGAATCGTCCGCCGACTTCGGATCCTCGAAAGGCAAGGAGATTCTTGCTTCCGCCCCGCTCACATACGGACAAGACTCATCCGCTTGGGAACAAACTAGAACGGCAATGAACTCCGAGCTCGGATTCGGAGAATCTTGGAACTTCTTGGAATATGCGATCAACGCCGGACTTCCGTCCGCCCACCGAACCGAGTATTTAGGATTGCGAGGGGGACCTTGGTTTTCCAAACGAAAGCCGCAAGCTTCCAAGGCGGCCACTGCAGTGGGATGAAATTCGGTGACTGAAGTTCCTCCCGAGAAAGATTTAATGCCGGGCAAATCGAAGTAATGAGGAATAGCAGCGCCGAAAGCCTGAGCGATCTGGCTCCTCCTGGAATTATGAGTACAGATAAAAATCAAATTGGCTTTCTGCTTGGATTCGAAGGACGCAAGAATAGCATCCGCTAATCCGATCAGTATCGCTTTCCTCTCTTGAGGAATTTGATCCGTTTGTTTTTGCCTTATATCCAAATATTGCTTTAACGGAGAGAATAATGGGAACATGGGCGAAGAATTTAGAAGGTCTATTCTTGCTAGCAAGCGGTTTTTCGATCTCTCGAGAGTCTTTAACGACCCCTCGGATCTCTTTACATTCTCCCTTTCCGAACGGTAAAGACAGGCTCAAGGCGAATCTTCTGCGGAGAATAGGTCATCTTTTTCCGTTCAATCCGTAGAATTGCAGCGCATTCTCATACAAAACTTTTCTTAACATTTCTCCGTCGAACGTATCCTGGATCAGATTCAAATCTTCTTCCGAAAAAGGCACGGGAGATCTGGTACAAGGAAGATCGGTGCCGAATAAAAGCGCTTCCGGATTTCTTTCGGCAATTCCGAGTAACGCATCTTGTACGTTTAAATCGGTACGTCCGAAGCCGGTCGCCTTCACTCTAACTCCTTTTTCCGCCAAGGAAAGTATCGTAGGAAGACCTCCCTGGGTCAGGCCCAAATGATCGATGGATACCTTAGGCAAAGATAATAGTACTTCGGTTAGGAAATCGTCTATATCCTTTGCGTCTATGTATAATTCCACATGCCAGCCCGCAATATCGAATACCATCGCTCCCAATTCGCGGATACGGGACAGTTCCTCCGAACCTCCCCTCCGAACATTGAACCGGACAGCTCGTACCCCCGCTTTGTCCAAAGATAAAACGGTTTGCTCGTCCGCTTGCGCCGGCAACTGGGTAACGCCTACGAAGTTCTTACCCAAGATTTTTAAAGCTTCTAAAAGATAAGTCTGATCGAAGGCCTGAAAAGATCCCGAGACCACGGTCCCGCCTTCTATCTTGAGCGCCCGAGTACGGTTAAGATAATCGTTCACGGTAAAGGGCTCCGGCAAAAAACCGTGATTCGGCACAAGTGGAAACTTAGGATCTATGATATGGAAGTGAGAGTCGAAGATCCGCATGCCCCTAGTATAGCATTACGATAAAAACTGGTCAAGAGATTGAGGATAGCGGAGAATCCTATTTATCGCAATCTATTAGGAAGTGACTTTAAACCGCGGAATTAACCTCATCCCTTCCCGGCCCATTCTTATGATCCTCGTAAATCACTCTGGTCCCTGCGATCATATCGTGTATCGCCTTCTTCTTGCTCGTAAAAAGAACGAAGAATACGGAAAGGGAATAATAAACGACGGAGTCCCAAACTGCTACACTTTCGACAGGGTTGAATCTTCTCAGAATACGATCCACTCCCGCCCAGGGAAGCCCTTCCATTTCCAGCAAATGTTCCAGATAGATTCTGGAGTCGTAATATGCTTTCAGAATGGTTATGATTGAAAGTAATAATTCGGGAAGAATGCGCAAGAAGGACTTTCTCCAACTTATCTTTCTGAATTCGGAGCTCACTACGCGAATCCCTGCCCATTTCTTACCGAGGGTTCTACCGAATTTTGCGTGCGATACGAATCGATAAGCGATATATGATAAGGAATGAAACGCAGTATAAAAAGGAAGTATGGAATAAGAGGTTCGATCGTGATAATAAACCGCCAGCGCATAAGGAACTAATGCCGGACTGAATACGATAAAATCCAGGATCTGCGCATAAAGTCTCGTCCCTAATCCCGCGTATTTTACGGATTTCTTCTGTATTTCGGTCTGATTTTCTTCCAAAACGATACCTATTCTATTTCTCTAAAATGAAACACGAACCATCTCAATTCCGGATCGGATTCGCAGAGATAGAATCCGTCCTTCTGATTCTTAAGAGGGGGATCTTTTCGAATCTCCGCCCATTCTCCCTTTGGGCAGGAACTCCACCAATCGGGTTTACAGGAATCCCGATCGAAATCCTGGGGCCAGTCTTCAGGATAAGAATCGAATCTTACGTTAAGACCGGGATTCTTCCTAAATCTACGTATCAATTCCGCTCTTTGCGAATCGTTCTTAAGACTATATTTTGAATACACGATCCAAGAATTCCGAAAAGAGCATCTCTTTAGATAATAAGAGGATATCCCGTTCGGAAGACCCGATATCCCTCGACTCTCCGCATCGGCTCGAGTCAACCCTCTATATTCGAATCGGTCCGCAAAGAAAGGGCGCTTAGAAAAATCAAACTTGCGATAGTAAATGACTACGACCGGGATCAACAAAGCAAGAAAACCTACTAAATAAGGAAGGCGCCCGACTTTGAAAATCCACGATTTCATGATCTGACCGAAAGGACCGAGAATCCGGCTCTCGGTAAAGTACAAAGCAAAAGACAGGAATCAAGGAGAATTTGTCTCGTCTGAGAACGTGTTGATCTCCCATAATAACCATTCGTCATACGGCTTGACATACACGAATTCGAAGACCTTGCGATTTCGTGCATAACGTATTACCCAGCCGAACCCTCCCTTATCGAAGAATCTCATATTGGAATTGAATAGATCCGCCTCGGTCAATTCGGAGACTCCTCCCGGTAAATATAGAAAGTCCCTGATATCCTTTCTTCTTAAGAATGTAAGCATGGATTCCTGCGGATATAATTCCGTTCCGGTCGCGTTAAATACCGGATCTCCGGCGAGAAGACGTATCTGTAGAGATTCATTTTTGCTTTTCAAGGCGGAGATAAAGTCCCAAGGATCGGGAGTCTCTTTGGGAGATTTTTCCAATCTAAGCACGAGTTTAATACTGGATACCTTTCCATCCTTAATCTCGAAGCTAAAGTTCCCGTTTTGGTAGTATGTTAAAATGGAAGTATTCGGACTCTCCTTTTGGTCCATACTGTTGACTGCCTTCTTTTCCTGTTCGGGAGTTCCGAATGTGGATATCACTTTGGACTTAGGATCTCCTGGAATAACTCCGTTCAAGCCCCGATCCGACGGAACATTTTCCCCTTCTACCTGAATGCTCCATATTCTCTCCGGTTGGGACGGCTCGGTCTCTAAAACTACTATATGTCCTTTCTTACGAAAGAAGAATGCTTTGTATCCGTCCTCGAAAACGTGTTCCTTTGCGACTTCTCCCAGTTCCTTCTCCGCAGTCTTCATGGACTGGTCTATGCGAAAACCGTAAAGAGAGTAAAAATTCTCGGCGTAAATAGGAAGCGAAATGATAAACGAAATAATTAAAACGACGAACTTTTTCATATGGGATATACCTTATCATCAAGGGATTCGAGACGCTAAAAATCGAGATTCGTTCCCCGGAAGAATTAGACATCAATAAATCGGCACGAAACCGGGTTTCTTCTTCACTTTTTGATCCAAAGTAAAATATACAGAGGAACCTGACCCACCGGATTCTTGTCCAAAAACTCGGTCGGATCAGTTCTATTTTTTTCGCCAAGCCGTATTCAACGGATTTTGGAGGAAACGAATGCCAAAAGAAATCCGACGAAAGAACTTGCGATAACGGACAAGAAGTTGACCGTTCCGTCCGCAGTCATTATAAACGGAATCTGCAAAATGAACCAAAGGACCGCCCAAACAGCGACCGGATAAGTTAAGAAAAGCGGATTGTTTACCCAAGGATCGTCGTCCGTATCGAAACCTAGATAATCTCCGGGAACCTTCCATAGCAGAAAGCCGGCCACACAGGATAGGGATACATTCGCTCCCATAGTATAAATATCGTCATCCCAAATCGTTAAGTAGTCGGTCAAGAGACCGGTAAAATGTCCTAGGAGCAGAAGGCCGATGATACGCAAGGAGCCGAGCATGTTTTCCGCCCGCTTGACGAATAATAGGGAGAATACCGCATTACCCAAGGCTTGGAGAATCCCATCGTGGGCAAAAAAGGATAAGAAGATTCCGATTCCATTATATTTAAAAGGTCGATCCGGATGGAAAGCCATGCGATATAAAAACGGATCGTTTTCTTCAAAATCGAAATAGGCGAAGAACAGAAAGGCCAAGCTGCAAACTACATAGACTCCGAAATAATCGGCAGTTTGATAAACGAATCTAGGCAGACCGCTCAACCCGAACGCAGAATTCGAATCCGGGATTTTTATCGAACCCTGGTGTCCGAAAGGCGGAAGGATCAGATCTTCTGAAGAACGACTATCCATCACATATTCCGGCGATCTTTCCGGAATCTCAGGCTTTCTTTCTTTAGAGATTTCGATTCCAGTTTCGCGGGGAATTCTTTCCAACTCGCTCTCATCGAACCAAATAAAATGACATTGTTTGCAAAAATCCAACTCCATGGTTCTACTGGATTCATCCGTATACCGGAGGGTTAACATCGGCTTATGACAAACCGAGCAGGGAAGCTTTCCTAATTTGGATCCCCCGGTGAGAATCGCGTTTTTGATCTTTTCGATTGCAGACCTTTTGGATCTTCTACGAAGTACGGATAGATTTCCTAGGATACCCCCGCAGGAGGTGCATTTCAAATACAGACCGCTCGATTCGCGGTATTCCGTGAGTTCGTTCCGGCAACGGGGACAATTCATATTAATCTCTTTTAATGTTTTCTAAGAGTTTCAGGGTTCTCGCAAAGGCTTCCTTACCATCCCAAGCCTCATGCCCGGGAATCATATAGGCGGTGTCGACCAGGATCCCTCTCTTGCTTGCATCCAGAATCGATCCGTTCGAGTGTAAAAATTCTCCGCTCAATGAACGAAAGGAAGTATGGGCATATACCCCCGACTCCGACTGCGTCACGTCGGCCTTAGGTTCCTCGGCAAATAAAGTAAAAGAAAATAATAAAATAGTAATAATAGAATATCTCACGGAGCCGCCGCCTTTCCTTCTTTCCATTCTCCTTCGAACAAAACGACTCCGTCGGAATTTTTCAGGATCCCTTTCCCGTTCTCCTTATTTTCCTTCCAGAAACCTTCGTAATATCTTCCGTCCGAAAAACGCTGCAGGCCTCTCCCTTCCTTGATTCCGTTTTTCCATTCTCCCTCGTAATATTCCCCGTTTGCAAGTTCCAACCTACCCTTACCATGGGCGAGCCCGTTCTTGAATTCTCCCTCGAATCTGTATCTCCCCGGCAGGGATTCTATTCCGAAACCGTTCTTACAATCGCCTTGGGAACATTCGGGAGAAAGATAATAATACGCCCCGAACGCAAGCAAAGGGAGTAGAATCAGAGGGTAATAGGTTTTGTTCATAGAAGGCCGATTTTCCGAATTATTTCCGACGCGATTCGGATAGCCAGCCTTTCTATAACGAAATTAAGGGGACAGTCGTAGGAAGGATTACTTTTTCTTCCTGTTTGTAGGACGTCCTTCCAAATCCTCCAAGATAGGACAATCGGGTCTGTGGTCCCCATGACAATGTTTCGCAAGATTGGACAGGGTATCGCACATGGACTGTAGTTCCGAAATCTTGGACTGCATCTCTTTCACATGACCCAAGGCCAGGGATTTGACCTGGGAACTCGCCCGAGTCTTGTTCCTCCAAAGTCCGAGCAGCTTTTTGATCTCGGGCAGGGAGAATCCTAGGTTTCTGGCTCTTTTGATAAAAATCAGAGAATGCGCGTCGTTTTCCCCATAGACCCTGTAACCCGAATTGGTTCTGATAGCTTTTGGAATCAGTCCGATGGATTCGTAATGTCTTACGAGCTTGGCACTGACTCCGGAAATTTTGGAAAGTTCGCCGATATTCATTCTTCTACAACCTTCTAATTATTGGAAGGTTTAGAAAATATTTTTTCGAATTTTCGTATTTTTTTTGATACGGGGCATTGACCTTACCATTATGGGAAGGTTTAGAATAGACTCAGTTCGAAAGAATACGGGAGTACGTTATGTATGAATTAATATTGGAAGGAATGACCTGTAGTCATTGTGCAAAGACCGTCGAAAAAGCGGTGCTTTCCGCGGAGCCATCCTCGAAACCGAGCGTAGATCTGGATACCCAAAAGGTCACGGTGGACAACGGAGATATCGAAAAGATATCCCAGGCGATAGAAGACTCCGGTTATTCTGTCGTTTCCACCCGAAAGCTATAGGAGAAGCCCATGAACTCCAAAGGGCTTTGCTTCATAGGCATTCTCACGCTTTTCCTTTCCTCCTCTCTTTACCCTCATGGAGAGGATATCCCGGGACCCAATTCGGGTAAGATCCGCATGCCGGGCCCCTTCCATACGGAAGTGGTTCGTTCCAAAGAAAACGAATATAAGATATTTCTGTTGGATATGGATTTTAAGAATCCGACCGTTTCGGATTCTACGATTTCCGCAAGAATCAAGACAGACAAAGGAGAGAAGGAACTAAAATGTTCTCCGATTCGGAATTATTTTCTATGTAAGTCGGATGCTCTGTCCGCGGACTCGAAAGGAGAATTAATTCTCCAACCCGTTCGATCATCCGTAAAAGGTATGGAAGTCAGATACGATCTTCCCCTTCTTAAATCCGAAATGAACTCTCATAGGGAAGTGCATCGTCATGGAGAATAATACTCTCTCTAAAGGGATAGACAAGGAACAGGAAATCACTCTGGATCTATTCGGAATGACCTGTGCCAACTGCGCTAGAAGAATAGAAACAGGTCTTGCAAAAACCCCGGGAGTAGAGGAAGCCAGGGTCAACTTCGGAAGAGAAACCGCTTTCGTAAGATTCTCCTCCGACTTAAAACCGGAAATGTTAATTAAAAAAGTGGAATCCTTAGGATACTCCGCCTCGAAACACGACGCGCAATCCTTGGAACGCACGGAAGAAGTTCATGGAAAGGAAATCGCCGGATTAAAATTCCGATTCTTTTCTTCTCTGGCTCTATCTCTTCCTCTTTTCTACTCGATGGTTTCGCATTTCGAGTTTTTGAATTTCCTGCCGAATCCGGGAGTTCTTTCCCATCCCTGGGTGCAATTTCTATTAGCTACTCCGGTGCAATTCTGGATAGGATTCCCTTTTTATAGGGGAGCCTTTAGGGCCTTGCGGAATCTTTCTCCGAATATGGACGTGTTAGTGGCCTTGGGAACAAGCGCCGCTTACGGATACAGCCTGACGTTAAGCGTTATATACGGTCTGCGAGAAGGGGATTTGTTCTTTCGAACGGCGTTGAACGGGCACGCTCATCACTTCATTCTTCCTCCTCTGTACTACGAGACTTCCGCGGTTCTTCTCACTTTTCTCTTGGGAGGAAAATGGATGGAGGCCTTGGCCAAAGGAAAAAGTTCCGCATCCATTCGCTCCTTATTGCGGTTGCGACCGGATACTGCAAGAATCAAAAAGGAAGATACTTGGACGGAAATTCCTTCCGAGTACGTAAAGAAAGAGGACGTCCTTCAAATTCTTCCCGGAGAAAAATTCCCCGTGGACGGAACGGTGACGGAAGGATTCAGCTCTGTGGACGAATCCATGCTTACTGGAGAGAGTCTGCCCGTAGATAAGAAGCCCGGCGATCAGGTGTTAGGAGGGACTGTCAACGGGAACGGAGTATTGATCGTAAATGCGAAATCGGTAGGTTCGGATACGGTGCTTTCTTCCATCATCCGGATCGTGGAAGAAGCGCAGAATTCCAGAGCCCCCATCCAGAAGGTAGCGGACCGAATCTCCTCGGTATTTGTTCCTATCGTGATCGCCATCTCCACGTTGAACTTTTTACTCTGGTATTTGATTTTGGAACCCGGCAATTTGGGCTCCGCCTTGGAAAAATCCATCGCGGTTTTAGTCATCGCTTGCCCCTGTGCATTAGGACTCGCCACACCTATCTCGATTTTAGTCGGAACGGGCAGAGGAGCGGTAGAAGGGATTCTCTTCCGAAATGCGGAGTCTCTCGAAACGGCAGCTCGACTGGATCTGATCGCTTTCGATAAAACAGGAACGATCACCGAAGGAAATCCGATCGTAAGCGACTATCGGGTATTAGGCGATGAGTCCATTCTTCTCCGAGCCGCGGGTGCTACGGAAGCTTCTTCTTCTCATCCATTGGCCAAGGCAATCGTTCGCTTCGCCAAAGAAAAAGGAATATCTTTCCAGCCTACCGTAGAATTGGAAACGGAACCGGGCAAGGGAGTCGTATCCAAAATCGAAGGCAAAATCTTCCGGATCGGAAAACAGGAATTTCTAGCCGAGAAGGAAACTCTTCCTACTGAACTGGTAAGCCTATCCAGATCCTGGGAGGAAAAAGGAAAAACCACCGTTTGGGGAATATTCGATTCTACCTCTTGGATCGTATTCGGAATCGAAGACAAGATCAAAACAGGAGCCAAGGAGGCTTTGGAAGAGCTCAAAGAGCTCGGAGTCCAGGCAGTTCTATTGACGGGAGATCGCAAGACCACCGCTCTCTCCGTAGCGGAAAGAGTCGGGATAGACGAAATCCATGCCTCCCTTCTGCCGAAAGACAAGGCTGATCGGATCAAGGAATTCCAAAACCGAGGAAAGAGAGTCGGAATGGCGGGAGACGGCATCAACGATTCCCCCGCTTTGGCTCAGGCAGAGGTAGGATTTGCAATGGGAACCGGAACGGACGTCGCAATGGAAGCCGCCGGAATCATATTAGTAAAAGGTGATCTTTCCAGGCTCGCAGAATCGATCCGGATCGCCAGGGCCACCACTAAGAATATTAAGGAAAACTTTTTCTGGGCTCTGGCCTATAATAGTCTCGGAATTCCGATCGCAGCCGCAGGTCTTCTTTCTCCGTGGATCGCCGGAGCCGCGATGGCATTCAGTTCCGTTTCAGTAGTCGCTAATGCTCTGCGGCTGAGAAAGCGGACATAAGCGGAAAAAAAGGGATTCGTTTTTTATCTTATAACGGGGTTCAATTTGAACCCCCCTCTTCTCCGAAAATCCTTATATGAGGAGAATATATTCTTACCGCTCGACGATCATCATCCTGTTCGTTTCGATTCTCCTTTTTCCTTCCTTGTCGATTCGCGCGGACCTGGATAGCAACCGAGCCACCGCATTAATCCGAGTCGAGAGAGGACTGAAACAGAACGAATTCCATCTAAAAGCCATCAATAGTACGATTTCCAATTACGGAACGGAAGCGGATAAGGCTCTGTATAGAAGATGCCTACAGCATCATATAGAGACCTTCACTCTATATTTGCAATTCGACCTGGGCCATTCCTACGACGAGATGCGCCAGACCCAACGATTGCTGGTATTATTGTATTCTCAGGTTGTGGAGTCCTCCGGACAAAGAGTACGAAAAGAATTGGACTATCTTTCCAAATTCGCGCTTCGCACCAAGGATGCGGAGGTGCGTAAACATTTGGAAATGGGTTATAGGGAATTCGGCGCTTCCAATTTAAAGAAGACCATCGCCTTAAATACCCGCCCTTATCTTCCCGGTATCAAGACACAATATCTTTACGAAGCGCTAAAACTGCTGAAGCAGTCCCGAGAATACGTGGTCCTGCTTTCCCTAAAATTCCTCTCGGATTTCGAGCCGGATCTGCAAACCACGGAATTCGAAGAAATCTATAACGAAATCAATCGGGCCATGTTTTCCAAGGCGGATCATTACGTGAGAATTCATTTCGATAATCATTTTCACATCTTCAACGCAGAGAATCTGTACGAATCCACCTGGGAAAATCCGGGACTGCAGGAATTGGAAAAAGCCTTGGGGGATATAGATCCGGCATCCGATCGTGCGAGAAGGATGGCGAAACGCTCTATGACTTCCCAATAGAAATTTAGGAAATTTCTTTTTGTAGGAAGAAAACCAGGATTGACAGGGTTCCCCTGCGGATATAACACCTTTCTTTGTGCCCGAACTGAGTTGCCCCAACTGCGGAGCCCCCGTACCGATCGAAAACAAAGCGTCCGTGTACGCCGTTTGTTCCAGTTGCAAGACTCTCTCCGTAAAAAAGGACGTAAATCTGGAAAAGATCGGCCTAGCGGGAGAATTGGCCGACGATCATTCCATCGTTCAGATCGGAACCGAAGGCACCTATCTCGGAAAAAACTTCCGAGTCCTGGGAAGGATCCAACTTAAATTCGAACTGGGATTCTGGAACGAGTGGCATGTGGCGGAAGCGGACGGAAGTTCCGCCTGGTTGGGAGAGGCCCAAGGAACGTATTATTATACCAAACTGCAAGGCGATATTCCCAAGGATCGTTTTCCCAAGCTGGAAACGGACTCGGCCGGCCGCCCTAAAATCCTGGAAGCCTTAAGTAAGACGAGAGACCAACTGACTCCGGGAGACAGTTTCTTTTTAGAAAAGGAATGGACCCTAAAGGAGATCATGACCGCAACCTGTGTCGGCGGAGAGGGAGAATTGCCGATCGGATTCCAAACGGGATACTCCGCGGTATTACTCGATCTTGCAAACGAGGATGGGTTGTTCGGAACAGTCGATTATTCGGAAGATCCCCCCCTATTATTCTCCGGAACCTCTGCAACATTAGAAGAACTTAATTTAACAAATGTAAGACAGGAAGAAGTCTCCTTTGCGACCGCTCAGATTCCGGCGAGATCCGTACAATGTATGGGTTGCGGTGCCTCACTGAGCCTACTTAGCCCCGATTTTTCCAAATCTATAGCCTGCGAATATTGCGGAACCGTAATGGATACGGAAAGGGAAGAATTGCAGATCATCTCTAAGTTCGATAAGGTCTCCAAGAAAGGAGTGTTTCTCCCTCTCGGCACGGTCGTAAAATTACCGAAACGCCCCGAATCCAAAGTCTTAGGGATTCTACGAAAATCCACTCGGGTGGACGGGGAGAAGTTCGAGTGGACGGATTATCTCCTCCGATTCTCCGGGGGTTATGCCTGGTTGAACGAGAACGGAGGCAATTGGACTTATTTCGAACCCTTACAAGGAGTTCCAAAATGGACCTCCGGAATGAAACGCATCTTCGGTAAGAAAAAATTCGATTGGTTCTCCCGTTCGGATTCGGATACCGATTTCGCTCTGGGCGAATTCTATTGGAAGGTTACCGCAGGAGAAAAAGCGGTCATAGAGGACTTCATCTCTCCGCCTTTCATGTTGTCCTCCGAGAGAACGGAAAACGAAATATTCTGGTCCAAAGGAACTTTCGTGCCTTTCGAGGTGATGAAGGCTTCCGTTCCCTTGGAAGTGGCGTCCAAGTTGAGAAAGTCCGACTCCGTAGGAGTTTGCGAACCCAATCCATTCAAGATCCGTCTGAAAAGAAACATTTGGATCGCGGCCGGATTGTCCTTCCTATTCTTAGCTCTTCAGATTTACGGCTGTTCCAAGGCCAAGAACCTGACCGTATTCCAGGGAGATTTCTCCTATACCCAAACTTCGGAAAGAAATACGGATATCGGTTCCCCTAATTTCAGGGACAATTCCTTCGTAACGGAAATCTTCGACATGCCGGGAGAAGAGAAGGATAACGTGGAAATCCAAATCGAGACTCCGAGCTTGGACAATAAATATATCTACTTTTCCGTGGCCTTAATCAACGCGGATACGGATGTCGCTTACGATACCTCCGTGGAAAACAGTTATTATAGCGGAGTAGACGACGGAGAATCCTGGTCCGAAGGATCCAGATCCGATTCCAAGTCCCTGGCGGCGATCCCTCCAGGAAGATATTACCTTAGATTGGAAAGCCAATCCGATTTTCCTCCGGGGTCGGGAGCGGACTACAAAGTCAAAGTGGTTCGGGACGTGATCGGGGTAGGTCCGTTCTTCCTGTTCGCCATCCTACTTTGGGTACCATTGGTTTACACCTTCTTTAGGAGTTACTCCTTCGAATCCATGAGGGAATAGGAGAGATCTATGTGGAATTTTTTAAAAGGACTCGTTTATCCGTTATTCGCAGCTTCCATGGCCCTAGGATTCTTTTCCCAGTACTCGTCGGGAGGAGCGAGCGCCGACTTCGACGAAGTGGATAATGTTCCTAAAACCGTAAGACAGAATCCGGGAATCTATCGCTCCCATTACGCCAGCTTCCTGCGCAAATTTCCCGGAGGAAAATAAACTGCAGAGAGCCCTTCTCGTTTCCGTACTCATACTCTCTTCCTGCGGGCTCGTTTACGAGTTGCTCGCAGGCACCGTCGCAAGCTATCTATTAGGAGAAACCGTTACCCAATTCTCGCTGGTTATAGGGGTCTACTTATTCTCCATGGGAATCGGGAGTTGGCTTTCCCGATATCTCGTAAAGGACCTGGTCTCCAAATTCCTGGATGTGGAATTGGCTCTCGGACTGATAGGAGGTTTCAGCGCCTCGCTTCTATTCCTAAGTTTCGGTCAGACCAGAATTTTTCAAATCCCTCTCTTCGTAATTGTAGTGGCCGTAGGAACTCTCGTAGGAATGGAGATCCCTTTACTCCTTCGCATCCTAAAAAACAAATTAGGATTCCGAGACATGGTCTCCAAGGTTCTGAGCTTGGATTATGCGGGAGCGCTTCTCGCGTCCCTGGCATTTCCTATTTTTTTCGCTCCTAAATTGGGGATGATCAAGACCTCCTTATTTTTCGGGATACTGAATTCGGGAACCGCACTCTGGGGTACGTTCGTACTACCATTATCCGAAAAGGATAAGAATAGTCTACGAGCCAAGGCGGCGCTCGTTCTGACGCTACTCGGACTAGGATTCGCGTTCTCCGAGATGATCACCTACTATAGCGAAGAAAGTCTATTTACCGACGAGATCATCTATTCCAAGCAAACTCATTTCCAAAAGATCGTGGTCACTAAGTATAAGAACGAATTGAGACTCTTCCTGAACGGACACTTACAATTCAGTTCCAGGGATGAGTATCGTTATCACGAGACCTTGGCTCATCCGGCCATTCTCGCCCATCCTCATCCCAAACACATACTAGTGTTAGGAGGAGGGGACGGACTCGCCGTCCGAGAAATCCTAAAGCACCCTGAAGTGGAGGATGTGACTCTGGTGGATCTCGATCCGGAGATGACCCGATTATTCTCGGAGCAGAAGGTGCTCACGGACATCAACGAATCCAGTCTCAAGCATCCGAAAGTGAAAGTAGTGAACACGGACGCATTCCTATGGTTGGAAGAATCCGATAAGGTCTTCGACGTGGTTCTGATCGATTTTCCGGATCCCAGCAATTTCTCGATCGGAAAGTTGTACAGTACAGCATTTTACAAAAGTTTAAAGCGTAGACTAAATAGATTCTCCGTCGTGGAGATACAGTCCACTTCTCCCCTATTCGCCAGGATGTCCTTCTGGTGCATAGAAGCCACATTGAAAGAAGTCGGATTCTCCACTAAGGCTTTGCATGTTTATGTTCCTTCTTTCGGAGAATGGGGATTCGTCCTGGCGGGAACGGAAAAAATTCCTGCCTATCGAAAAGCTCTTCCCCAAGGATTAAAATTTCTGAATGCGAGCGAGCTAGAGTCATTATCCGAATTTCCGTTGGACATGTCCCGGGTTCCGACGGAGCCGAACCGATTGGACAACCAAAGTTTGGTGAGATACTACGACCAGGAGTGGAATCGTCTCTTGGATTGATTTTCCATGACCTGAGTCCCCTCAAAACGATTCCAATTTTTCTTCTCTCCCGGATTTTTTCCGTGAAACGAATCAATATTCGAAATCCAGAAAGGACTTTCCCGATCCGAAATAAAAACAAGAATGGGGAAAAAATCAGAGGTTTCCTCAATGAACCGTGTATCTAAAATTCTCGCAATTTCCTTCGTCTTTATCATCGGATTGGGAAGCGCTTATGCGCAATCCGGCACCACCGAGACCACTCTCCATGATTTCATGGAAGATTATACTAAGCCCGCCTCCAAGAAGGCCAAGAAAGGGGACAAGGCCGCCCTGGAAAGAATCCTAAAGGAAGTTCCTAATTTCGCCTTGGACGATCAAAAAGCCAAGTGGAAGGAAATCAGCGATGCGGCGATCGCCAGCGGAGACCTGGAATCCTCCTGTAAGAACTGCCATAAGGAATATAAAAAGGAGTACAAAAAGAGTTATCGCAAAAGACCGATCCAGGTCCCGAACGAACTTATCAGTTTTTTGAAAGCGTCGAAGTAACTTCTCTTTTGGACTGACTTTCGGAAACCGGTTGGTAGTCTAGGATGATCAGAGTCAGATCGTCCTCGAAATGCTTCCGGTTTCCGGCAAACTTGCGAATCGTGCTGAACAATAGGTCCGCAAGTTTCTCGCCGGAGATCGAAATATTCTCCTCGAGCAATTTATAAAATTTCTGGAAGCCGTAGATTTCTCCTGCAACGCTTCTCGCCTCCGTGATCCCATCCGTATAAATCACCAATCTATCTCCGGGTTTCATTTGGAAATCGATAACCGAATTTTTCAGATTCGGATCCATTCCCATGATCCATCCGGGTAGGAAGATCTCTCTTGCCTCTCCCGATTCTCGGG
This sequence comes from Leptospira wolffii serovar Khorat str. Khorat-H2, assembly GCF_000306115.2. NCBI lineage: Bacteria > Pseudomonadati > Spirochaetota > Leptospiria > Leptospirales > Leptospiraceae > Leptospira > Leptospira wolffii. The sequence continues at coordinate 72,071 of NZ_AKWX02000016.1, read as the reverse complement.
CGATGGAAACCACGGGAGGATGTCCCGCGTTCGAATACACGACTCTTCCGGTTTCTCCGTCCACAAGAAGATAAGCGGCGGTAATAAAGTGCTTTCCGTATTTTCCACTGAGGGACCGGTTGATGCTTCTTAGGACCTCGGCGGGATCGTCGTTCTTTCTGGACTCGATGGAAAATGCGAGTTTAACCATAGAAGCGATGATTGCCGCCGGGATTCCGTGGCCGGACACATCGGACAAAAAGATTCCCAATTTACCCGAATCCAAATATTGGAAATCGTAGAAATCTCCTCCTACGGAGCTCGCGAATTCGCTTCGTACCGAAAGTTTCAAATTCTTCACTTCCGGCACGCGTTCGGGTAGAATGGACTCTTGCAGTTCTCTCGCGATCTTCAGTTCCTGCTCAATTTCGGTTAACTTTAATTGGCTCTCGTAATTTTCCAGTCTAGCCTGGAGAGAATCCTTTTCCAGAGTCTTGATTCTATCCGCCAAGGCGAAGGAGAGGAAGGTCATCTCGATCAGAGCTCCGAAAGGAGCGGACCAATGAGTGATGAAATTATCCGGAATCCAGGAAAGATTGCGAAGAGAAGTGACGAGTACCGATATGATCAAGACCGACCAAGCGATGAGAAAGTATCTGGCAGGACGATACCCTTTGATCAATCGAACCGCAGCGGAATAAACCACCATCATGGCTGCGATAAAAGGATACCAGGAAACCGCCCGGATCATAGGACGGTAGATGCTCGGGAACAAAGAAGCGAAGAATCCTAAAAAAGCGAAACCGGCGAGAACCAGAAAGGCTATATTCTTCCAGCCTGTTTCCCTCTCCATATGAAGGAATGCCCTTGTGAACAAAAGGGAGAATGCAACGGATAAGAAAGCGAATCCCGTCAGATAATCGTTCCAAGATGTGGCGGGCGCCGGGACCACGAATCGCGCGCCGATTCCGGTCACCGACAATTGCCATAACGCATAGAACAGAAGATAAAGAACGTAAAAGAAGTAACTGGAATCCTTAACTACGAAGGCGACAAAGCCGTTGTACACCAACATGATTCCGATCGCTCCGAAAAAGATTCCCAAGAGAAGATTTTCGGATTGGATATGCGCCGCGAATTCTTTAGGGGCCCAAGCCTGGAAATTTAGGACGACAGATCTTCGGCTAGAGGCCTGGACCAGAAACTCCTCTTCCTTATTCGGAGGACTCTCAATCAAAAACGCAGGTTGGATATAGGACATTCTCATGTCCCGGGAAAGTTCCGCCCAAACGACTCCTTCCGGCTTTGCGACCTTGCGATAAAGAGTCAGATTTTCCATGCCTGTATTATTCAGAACGAAATACCAGGAGATCGTACCTTCTTTAGGAGGAGATTGGACGCTTAGCTTAGCCAAGAAGACGTCTTCCGTAAAGCTATAGGAAACGCTATTTTTATCTAAACCGTACCAGGATCCTGAGTTTAGATTTTGGAGGGAGAAATGCTCTCCCGGAGAAACCGCACGCACCGACATGTAAGTATTTAAAGGAACACCGGACATGCTTCCCGCTATCGGGAATACAGAAATCCGTTCTTCGGCGTAAGCGGAGAAAAAAGGAAGAACGGCTATCGAAACACAAAGAAGAAAAGTATTTCGAATGTTTCGGAAAAGATTCACCCCAAGTTCTCCCTAGCCGGGGAGACTCTTGGCCCCGGCCAACTCACAAATATAGTAAAAATGCTCCTTGCTAACCGGCTGGATGGAAAGTCTTCCCCCGGGTTGCAAAAGCACCATTCCTTCTAGTTGCCCGTGGGATCTTAATTCTTCTAGCGAAATTGGGCGAGAAAATTTTTCCTTAAATTTCACATCCACCATGAACCAGGTCGGTTTTTTAGGATCGCTTTTGGGATCGAAATACTTATGTTTCTTATCGAAGGCGAAATGGTCCGGGTAACCTTCTTTTGCGACCTCTGCTAAACCTGCCACATGTGGAGGTTTACAACTGCTATGGTAGAATAGGATCAGATCCTTTTTCTTAATTTCATCCCTCAGGTAATTCCTAGCCTGGTATCCTCTCACGCCTTCCCAGGGAGCGGTTTTCCCCGGGGAGGATTTCAAGGTATCGATGGAGAATACGTCCGGTTCCGTTTTAAAGAGCCAGTATCTCATTCCACACCGGTAGAATAGGCCGGCTTGCCGGGTAGTTCCCCGGATTTTTCCTTCTTAGCGGATTTTTCCGCCTTCTTCTTAGGCTCCTCGTTCGCGGGATGCACGATGGCCATCAGTTCCTCATGAGAAACCGTTTCTTTGGCGAGAAGCGCCTTGGCTAAATTCTCGAACTTAGTGGAATTCTTACGGACCAGTTCTCTTCCTTTGTTCAAGCAAGTCTGAACGATATCGCGGATTTCCTTGTCGATCATCGCGGCAAATTCTTCGCTATAAGCCTTATTGCTTTGGCCCATATCCCTGCCTAAGAAGGGACTTTCGTGTCCGCTACCGTAGTTGATGGTTCCGAGTTTTTCGGACATTCCCCAATCGCAGACCATTCTTCTGGCGATATTGGTGGCTTGTTGGATATCGTTGCTGGAACCGGTGGAAGTCATCTTGAACTTATATTCTTCCGCGATGAATCCTCCCATACAAACTACGATCTGATCCAACCAATACGCTTTGGTATGGATATGTTTGTCTTCGGTAGGAAGAGATTGGGTGAGTCCGAGAGCTCTACCTCTAGGAATGATCGTAACCTTATGAACGGGCTCGGTATAAGCCAGAAGAGTTCCTAAAATCGCGTGGCCTGCCTCGTGATAAGCGATAACTTCTTTTTCCTTTTCGGAAATGAAGAAGGATCTACGCTCAGGTCCCATCATCACCTTGTCTCGAGCTTCTTCAAGCTCGTCTTGGGTGACTCTCTTCTTGTTTTTACGAGCTGCAAGAAGGGCCGCTTCGTTGATCAAATTGGACAAATCCGCACCCGTAAAACCGGGGGTTCCTCTTGCGATGGAGTTCAAGGAGATATCGCTCGTTAAAGGAACCTTACGGGAATGCACCTTAAGAATCTGCTCTCTTCCTACTAAGTCGGGAAGATCCACCATCACTTGTCTATCGAAACGTCCCGGTCTGAGTAGAGCGGGATCGAGTACGTCTGCCCGGTTCGTGGCGGCCATCACGATGACACCTTCGTTCTTCTCGAAGCCGTCCATCTCGACTAGCATCTGGTTCAGAGTCTGCTCTCTTTCGTCGTGGCCGCCGCCCCAACCGGCTCCTCTCAAACGACCTACCGCATCGATCTCGTCGATAAAGATGATACAAGGGGAATTTTTCTTACCTTGTTCGAATAAGTCGCGAACCCTGGAAGCTCCCACACCCACGAACATCTCTACGAAGTCGGAGCCGGAGATACTAAAGAATGGCACACCTGCTTCTCCCGCAACGGCTCTTGCAAGCAAGGTCTTACCGGTTCCCGGAGGACCCACTAAAAGAACTCCTGTGGGAATTCTAGCACCCATGGCTTGGAACTTCTTAGGATCTTTTAAGAATTCTATGATTTCGACGAGTTCCGTCTTGGCTTCTTCGCAACCTGCTACGTCCGCGAAGCTAACTTTCACTTTCGGATCCACGGTCATCTTTGCTTTGGATTTTCCGAAGGAGAATGCCTTATTGCCGGTGGATTGCACCTGGCGCATTATGAAAAAGTAAAATATAAAAATTCCGATCACGCCGACAAGAAGGAAGGAGCTAAGCATTCCCAGTCCGTGGCTATTTTCCGCGGAAACTACTTCTAGATCCATATTGGACCTCTTGAGAGAAGAAAGAAAATCCTTATCGATAGGAGCGACCGTAGTCTCGAACTTGACCGGTTCTTTGGAATCCCCGCTAAAAGGTTCGAAGCAACCGCGAATCACGTCCCGTTCCATCACGAGTTTGTCGCAACCCGGAACCTTGGAATCCTTAGAAACCAATTTACCGATAGGCTTGGAACCTCCTTCCGGTTCCAACATGGTCATGAATTGAGAGAATGCGATCTGTCTAGGATTCTTTCCCAAAACATCCCGAATCTGGGTGGAAAAAAACGAAATGCCCAAGATTACTATGATAAATAAAATCAGTATTCTTAAGCCTTTATTATTGTTATTCATATATTACTCCCAAACTCCGCATCTCTCTCGGAGTTCCTCTTCCCGTATGTTTAGACTCGGCGAAAAGTTCTGAAAACCGCCCGGAAATCCAAATGGTATCGATATAGCTTGGAAACCAATCCTGTCGAAAAAGTTCCCCATATTCAGAGTCCCTTTTTTTCCCGAAAAGTAAAGGAGTTTTCGTTCGTAATAGTGGATGGCGGAAGGATTGCCCGAAAATTCCAAAAATAGGAAAGTTTCGAAAATTGAGAGAAAAAGAAGAAGGAAAAAAACCCCGGTCGAGTCCGAGGTTTTTATAATCTATATTTTTCGATCACATCCTCTATATCTCCGAGACTGATGGATCGAATCGCCGCTTCCGCGTCGTTGATGATCTGAATGAGGCTGAGGTTTTCCAAAGGTTGGAAATCCTCCTTCAGGAAGCTCTCCAAATTTCCTCCGTCGAATTCGTCGTTGCCTATGCCGATACGAATACGGATGAAATTCGGAGAACGAAGCGATTGGACTATGGATTTGACTCCGGGATTCTCGTTCCCGTTAGCTCCTTTGTCCACGACGATTTTTCCCAAGGGCAAGGTCCAATCCTCGTGGATAATCAGGATATCCTGAACTTGGATCTTCAGAAAGGAAGCGATATAGAGAACGGATTCTCCGGAGAGATCGCTGAAAGTCTGAGGCTTGAGAAGAACTACTTCTTCTCCTTCGAAATCGCCTCTTCCTATCAGTGATTTCTTCTTCTTGGTCTTGATCTCTACGTTAATGTTATTGGCAATAACGTCTAGAATCTTGAAGCCGATGTTCGCTCGGTTATTATTGTATTTGTCTCCGGGATTTCCCAGTCCGACGATTAGCTTCATACAATACCGTTTTCCAAATTCTTAGATCTCAAGAGAGGGGAATTATTTCCCTTTCTTACCGTCTTTTCCTTTGGCACCGGAAGCTTCTTTAGCCTCGGCTCTTTCCTGAGCAAGTAACGCTTTAGTTTTCAGAACGGCAGCCACGATCGGATCTCCGTTTACCAGAATTTCCCAGCTAGCGGGAACTTTCAGGTTGCTTACCTTGATGAAATCTCCCACATCCAGATCGGTAACGTCCAAAACCAGCGTTTCCAGCAGATCTTCGGGAACGGTCTTCACGCGAATTTCATGGATGAGATGGTCGAACTGACCCCCCATTTTGGATCCTTTAGCGGTTCCTTCGGTACGGATTCCGATCTTAGTGATGATTTTTTTGCCTGGCTCGACTTTGTAGAAGTCCACGTGACGGATTCTGTCGATTTCTGGAAATCTTTGGATTTCTTTTACGAAGACTTTTTGAACGCCCTCGCCTTCCACATCTAGATCGATCAGAGTGGACTGACGAATTCCGGAATGAACGAGTTTATCCAACTCTTTTTCATTAACCGCACCGGAGGCTGCCTTTCCACCGCCGATGATATTGATAGGCACTTGTCCGGAAGCACGGAGACGATTGTTTACGTTCTTTCCGGTTTCCGTCCTTTTCTTAACGACGATTTTGTGACTCATGGTTCTTACCCTTGTTATCCTATATAAATAGATCGCTGACCGATTGATTGGTCGAAATTCTTTGGATGGCCGCCGCGAATAGAGGCGCCACGGAGAGAGTTTTCAATTTGGAGATCTTCTTGGACTCCGGAATCTCTATCGTATTGGACAAGACAACTTCGGTGAAAGGAGTCGCGTTCAAACGATCTATGGCTTCTCCGGAGAGAACTCCGTGGGTCGCCGCGCAATATACCGATTTAGCGCCGTTCTTTAAAAGAGCGTCGGCCGCCTTGCAGATGGTTCCGGCAGTATCGATCATATCGTCCAAAAGAATGCAGTTCTTTCCTTCGATATCTCCGATGACATTCATCACTTCCGATACGTTCGCTTTCGGACGACGCTTATCGATGATCGCCAAAGTGGCGTTCACTTTCTTACCGAAGGATCTGGCTCTTTCCGCTCCGCCGGAATCCGGAGAAACGATGACTAGATCCTCGAATTTTTTGCTCAGAATGTATTCTACTAATACCGGGCTAAAGTGGAGATTGTCCACCGGCACTTTGAAGAAGCCTTGGATTTGATCCGCGTGTAGATCCATTACGATCATTCGGGTCGGCCCGAGTGCTTCGATCAGGTCCGCGACCACTCTCGCGGAAATCGGAACTCTAGGCTCGGCCTTTCTATCCTGGCGCCCGTATCCGTAATAAGGAACGACGACCGATATACTTTTCGCGGAGGCCCTGCGTAACGCGTCCATGATGAGAAGGAGTTCCATCAAGTTGTCGTTGGCGGGAGCGGAAGTGGACTGGATCAAAAAGACGTCCCTACCCCTTACGTTCTCCTCGATTTTGACGGCGATTTCTCCGTCGGAAAATTTGCGTAGATTGATCTTGCCGGGTTCGATTCCCAATTCTTGGCAGATCTCGTTTGCAATCGTGCGATTGGAAGAGCCGGAAAATACCGCTATATTCGAACTCATTTCACGACCGCCTCGTTGTTTAGTATGGCGGATAGATTTTCCAGATCGCCCGGAGAATTCACTCCCTGACTTTCCCCACTATTCTTCAGAATGACTGCGCCCAACTTCTTTCCTTCTTTTTTATATAATTCGACTAGATCCGGGAGATAATATTCTCCTTGTGCGTTGCTGTTTCCAATTCTTCTTAAAGAATCGAATAGCCCTTCGGAACTGAAAACATAAGTCCCGGTATTGATTTCGTTGATTTTCTTTTGTTCCGGATCGGCATCCTTTTCTTCTACGATGGCGACTACTTCTCCGGAAGAATTGCGAACGATGCGACCGTAACCGGCGGGATTATCCACTTTGGCGGAAAGTAAAGTAGCGGAGAATCCGTTTTGGATATGGGTGGAAACAAGAGAACGGAAGGTTTCGCCTGTGATCATAGGAACGTCCCCGCAGGCGACTAAGATGGGGCCAGTATGGTCCTTGACCAACTCTTCGGAGCTAAGAACGGCATGAGCTGTTCCCAATTGCTCTTTCTGTTCCGCGAATCGAATCCCGGAAATGCCTTTGCAGAGAGCTTGGACTTCTTCTTTTTTATAGCCTACAACGATGACTACGTCCTCGACGCCTCCCTTGCGGAGATGATCGATGACGTGATTTAGGAGCGGCTTTCCGTTTAAGGAAACCGCCACTTTGGGTAGCTCCGTCTTCATGCGGGTTCCCTTGCCCGCAGCTAGAACTACGGCGACAGCTTCCTTTTTGGCGTCCATTCAGTAATCCGGTGAAATCAACAACAAGTGGCTGGGCCGATAGGATTCGAACCTATGAAATGGCGGTACCAAAAACCGCTGCCTTACCACTTGGCGACGGCCCAGTTTCAATCTTTAATAATTAAAGCCGATAAACCTAATCTCCGGAAACTCAGTTTGCATTTTAGCAAACAGCTCTTCCCGGATCTCCAACCCTTGCACCAATCCATAAATACAAGATCCTGAACCGGTTAAAGAGGAGTAACTAGCCCCATTTGCTAAAAAACTTTCCTTCAATCTCTCCAACTCGGGAAACTTCCGGAAAGCTAGGGGCTCGAAATCGTTTACGAGCTTTCCTCTCAAGGCCGCCCAATTTCCCTCTTTTAAGAAAAATTCGACTTCATTGCCTAGAGAAATCCATTTTTTCGAAGGTGGGTCGTCTTGTAAAGGCTTTTTGAGACCTGCGTACATCTCGGCAGTGGAGAGAATCTGAGGAGTTAAAGCCAAGATCCCCTGACCGGAATGGACCTCAATCTCCCTCATGATTTCTCCCTTACCCGTCACAAAGGCGTGGTCCTCGGAAAGAAAGAAGGGAACATCCGCCCCTATCTCGGCAGCTAATTGGAAGAGATCGTCGGAATGAAATTCAGGTTTTAAGCCCAGGTAAAAAGACAATAGAGAGGCCGCATTAGTGGAACCTCCACCCAGGCCGGCTGCGGGGGGAATTCTTTTTGTTAAATGGATCCGAACACCCGGCAATTCTCTGTAATGAGCCCGAATCTTGGTAAAAGCTTTGAAGAGAATGTTCTTAGAAAGATCTCCTCTCTCGGAGACTTCTTCATAAAGTTCCCTTTTTTCGGAGATGATTTCGTTTTGGGAAACGAGTTGGAAACTCCCCGGATCGATGGGTTCAATAAGGATATCGTCCCCCCAATTCAATCTTAGAAAAACGCTACGGATTTCGTGAAAACCGTCCGGCCTTTTGTAAGGGATTTCTAATCCCAGATTGATTTTTGCGGGAGAAAGCAAGATACGTTCTACTTCGCCCGTAAAAGTTTCTCAGTCAATCCATTAACGGATTAAGCGGATTGGGAAGCGAGCCAGTAGGATTTCATTCTATTTTTAAGATCTTCGGGAGCGCGAACGATGACATTGGGTCCGAATCCTTTGATCTCGGAGAGGAACCATTCTTCGTTTCTGATTTTTGCCCTGGAAAGATGATAACGAACTCCATCCAGAAGAATGGACTCCGAAGTTCTCTCCAGACCGATTCGAGAATGCAGATTGAAATACACTTCCGCGGTGTGATAGATCTCCGCGAAATTCGAATCTTCTATCTCTGAGCGATCCAAAAATTCTTTCAGGCGCAGAATGGCCTGTTTTCTTTCCTCGTCCGGAACATGCAGGGATTTTTCTCCGGTTCGAGTCATTTTGACGATGGAGTCCAATCGAAAAGTGCGGGGAGCTTTTCTGGAATGACAATACCCGATCAAATACTCCTCCCTAAAACTCAAAGAAGCCCATGGGTCCACCTTACGAGACTCCACATTTTCCTCGCCGGAAGCTCTGTAATCCAGAAGCAAGGATTCTCCGGCAAGAATCGCATCTCGGATGCCTTGTTTGAGATCGCTTTCACTCTGGATTCCCGAGGAAGGAAGAATTGTATGAATTTTTTGTAATATAGATTTAAAAATCTTTTGACGATCCGGACGAACCTCTCGAGATTCCTCCTCCAGAAAGAGCTTTCGAAGAACGGCCCATTCTCTCACGCTTAAGACCAGGCCCTGCTCCAAATTCACGGGAAGACGTATCCCGATGGTGTCTCCGTCATAGTCCAGCTCTATGAATTGGTCGGGGGTATAAGGATAAGTTCCCACCATATATAGTTTTCCCAATTCTTTCTTAAGATCCTTTATATCCTCTATCCCGGAATACTTGGAGAGATCCTCCAGACTCATTCTCTTGTTTTCCTGCAAGAGTCGAATCACGGCCAATTTGGTCTGGAGCTTTTTAGTACTCGGGTTCATTCCGGACATTCTGAAAAAAGAAAAGAAGAGCTTCAATCCCAAAAAGGCAGTTTTTACGAAGGCTTCTTTTTACTGGATCGTAACCGAAAAACCGGACTTGAAATCCAGTCGTCACAGATCGGATAAGTCGAAAGAATACAATTCACCCATGACTACGAGCCTACTTGTCCAAAAGCCGGGAGTCCTTAGACCGAAATTTTACGTGGAAGTCTTCGACTCCGAATCCGTTTTCTTTGCTACCGCTCAATCCGTGGGAAAGAAGTTCCTACGTTTCTTTGTGGATTCCAAAATCTCCAAAGCAAGCGGAGATGCGATTACGGGAGCCGTTTACGGATTTCGATTTAAGAATTTCTTTCCCTTTTCCGGAATCGTAAAATTCAGAAAAGAGATACCTTCCCGATTCTCGCCCACGCTCTGCGAATTAGAACTGGAATTAGAAGAGGAACTTCCCGGATAAAAAAATTCGAAGCGCGGGAACGATCGGCAATCCGATAGTCGGTCCAAACTACGCCCGCGACTTTCTTTCCTGCCAGGCGCTCCTCCCGCAAAGGACGAATTCTCCTACATTTGAAGGCTTCCCATATAAATTAGAGAATATAGGTATTCATCCCATATATGGGTAATAAATCAGGTAAACCAAGCACCCTACAATTGCTGCAATCCTTGGAAAGTATTCCAACAGGAATAGTTTGGCAATTGTCTCCCCTTGATGTATTCAAGGGTAAACAGGAACTTTACCAAAAGCAGTCACCGCAGAAACTCAAGACTCTAAAAGAGCATGCACTTATAGAAAGTTCTATTTCTTCAAATCGTATGGAAGGCGTCAATATAGCTCGTTCGAGAATAGAAACGGTGGTCTTCGGAAATTCTTTACTTAGAGATCGAGATGAAGAGGAAGTTCGCGGATACCAACAAGCGCTCCGTTGGGTTCATGAGGAAAACTCGAAAATTTCCCTTTCCATTGAAACGATTCTCAAATTGCATAAACTATGTAAAGGCGACGTATGGGACGCAGGAAAATTCAAAGAAAAGCAAGTTGATATTACCGAAAAACTTCCAACCGGAGAAGAAAGAGTTCGCTTTCATCCTCCGGGGCCTAAAGACACAGATATTCTTTTACAGAATTTAATCACCTCTTGGGAAGAGATGACCAAAGAAAGGCGAATCCATCCTCTGATCCTCCTTTCAGCCTTCAACCTGGATTTTCTTTGTATCCATCCGTTTCGGGACGGAAATGGTAGAGTTTCTCGGATTCTCTTGCTACTTCAACTGTATCACTTAGGTTTTCATATCGGTCGATATATCAGCATCGAGAAGCATATCGAGATTAATAAACAACGATATTATGATACTCTGGAAGAAAGTTCTCAACATTGGCATTCTTCAAAGAACGATCCTTGGCCGTTCGCAATACGGGTCGAGGTAGAAATGCTCGCTGGGAAAGTCTCTTTCCCCGTTAAAAATCCTGCCCGACTTAAGCTCCTATCGTTTCCGTCTCTCCAAAGAGAAGATAAGCACATCCTCTCGGTTGTCGACATAGGTCCTTTCAAATTCCGGACCCAATACGTTCACAATACTTTTATAATACTCATTTTTAAAGAACGGATCCGAATGCGAAATAGATTGCAGAATGGCGGCCTTAGTCTCCACGAATAGGATCTTATCGAATTTGTCGGGAGAATTTCTGGAAAAGAAATCCTTTACGTCGGGCTCTCTCATCAACCAAACCGCGGGAGTCTGGAAGAAGTATTTGCCCAAGATCTGAGAATAGGTGCGTATCTGCACCACCACTAGATCCGGCTTTTGCTCCAAATAAATCCGATTCAATTTGGTGGTTTTTCGTCCGTATTTTGATAAAATCCGGGTATAAGAAAACGTAATATATACGGAGAATAGAAGAATCGCGATCGACCCTAATCGAACGAACTTCTTCCTTTTCTCAGGAATGGAGTCCAGAAAAAGTAGGAACACACCTGCAAATGCGGGAAGACTCAAATGCAAATATCTGGATCCGAAATCTATGATCCCGTCGTTCGGAGCAGTAAGCACCAAGGCCGCAAAGGCCAACATACCCGAAAAGCAAAACAAATCTCTCGGAGACGCTTCTTCTTTTCTGCCCAAAAGATCGGTGCGAAAAAAGATCCGATACAAACCGAATAAGAATAAGACCAGGAAGAAGGGACTGTATCCGAAAAAACCCAACCGATTCGGATTTGCAAACAACAGGCCTAAATAGATCTCCCATTTCTTCCAGGGAGCCAGAAAGACTCCCGGTTGATTGAAAGCGAACCTCGGACCCATGGGATGTCCGTACAATAAATACTGGATGCCTAATAAGATCCCCGCCCCGATTAAAATTCCGAATCCATAACCGAGAATTCTTCTCCTCTCCTCAAGCGATCGGAGATTCTTGATCATTAGCAAGAAGCAAAAGAAACCGGGAAAGACCAGGGCTTCGATCCGGAACCAACCCGCCAAGGCCGATACGAAACCCGCAAATAGGGAGACTCCCAAGGAACTTTTCGAAGAATCCGAGAGCAAAAGAAAGGAACCGAAGATATATAAGAAAGCGGCGATCCCCACATCCGGAAAGAAGTATCCATTGATCATAAAAGGAGAAGCTAGGACAAGAGTCCCAAGATAATACGGATCCCATTTCCAAAGGATTCCCAAGAGAAGAAGGGAGAGTGAAACTAAAATCGCGACCACCCAATAGACCCCGTCGATCCCTGCCCAAGGAAGCACAAGTGCATACACATATCCGAGGGCTACAGGAAAGGGACTGATCCATTCTTCTCCGATCCGAATGCACTCGGTAGGACAATATTTCGCCTCCGGATCCATTTCCTTGGAAGGCAGGACCAAGTTTCCGGATCGGAACCCGTTCTCCAATACGGAATGGCCTAAAGCGAATTTTCCCAGATGATCCGAATACAATTGTTCTCCCGGTTTCAGCAAAATGGGAACCGAAAGCGGAAGTAAAATTAGGAAAAATAAAAGGGTTCGCTTAACGAGAGAAATATTTCCGAAACTCACGAGAGCAAATTAGGAAGGAAGCCGACTTTCTCAATCGTTTTTCGCCCTTAGAAAGCGACCAAATCGATTGACGCGGAAGGGAAATTTAGAAACGATCTGAGATCATACCGGTCAAGGAGCGCCGTTCTCATGAAACGCCTTAGATTCCTGCCTATCTTAGCTTTGGTATACGGATTTTCCCTCTTAGGCCAGGATACGAGCCAAAGCCAATCCTCACCAAAGGAAAAAATGGTCTGCGATAAGATCGACCTGGTTATCCAGGGAACCACTTATAATGACGCACTCCGCTGTGAAGCCAAGGATGCGATCTGCTATATGATAGAAGGCTTCTCCATGAGCTGCTTTCCGAAAGAAAAACCGATCACGAAATAATCCGCCCGCTATTTAACCTAGGATCCGAATGATTCTCTCGTTCGAGTACAATAAAAAAGGGCGCCCGAGAGCGCCCATTGGTTGATGGATTTTTTAGGATTTGAGACTAACTATTAAAGGTTATTCAAAAACTCTTGAGTTCTTTGAGCTTCTGCTTCGAGAGCTTGAGCTTGTTTCAGGAACTTTTGAGACTGAGCGTTGCTAGCCAGGAATTTTCCTCCGGTAGAACGTTTAGCCAATGCTCTTAACTCTTCGGCTCTTTCGGTTTTTTGTTGAGCCAATGCTCTCAGGTAAGTCCCTACCGCAACTTTTTGCTCTTTGGTAACCGCTGCGGAAACCAGAGCTTGCTCGAGAAGACGATCTTCGGTATCTTGAGATACTGCGAAGAGAGAAGAACCTGCCAGAAAACCTGCTACAAGAAGAAGAGAAGTGAGTTTGTTAACTTTCATAGAATTGAAACCTCATGGTTGTTTTGTTTATGTTTTTAATTCTCGTTTTCGCTTATATCCATATGACCTCTACGAGTTCGAGAAGGGAACAAAAAAAATTCCGAAAGGAAAAAAATTTAAAATTTTCTGTTAAACGAACTCATAGCCACTTCGCATAACATTTATGTTAATTAGAATTGCATAATCTTTCGCACTATTCCGCGACTAGCTCTTATAGGGTTCACATTGAGCATAAAAGCAGCGCATCAAGACGAGTTCCAAAAGATATGTACTCGATTAAGACAATCATCGACTGAAACGTTCATTTTTTCAATGAAAAACCGTAAAAGAAATATTGAATATGCTTATTTTTTAAGCACAAATATTAAGCACTTTGCCTTCTGTATATGCAAAAAGAGGCCAAAAATCGGTCTTTTTAGGGGTTTTCCCGGATTCTTCAGGATAGCGGAAATTGGACAAAGGGGTGATTGAATTGGCTTGTCAGGGGCCAGTTCCCGAGCTTCCTGTTAAGAAGAGCCGTTCTTTTAGCCCTGCAAAGGGAAATTTACCCACAAAGGATTAACGAATGAGATACCTTCACGCAATGATTCGAGTAAAAGATCTGGATCAGGCATTGGATTTTTTCTGTAATAAGTTAGGACTCAAGGAATCGAGAAGACACGATCATCCGGAAGGAAGATACACTCTCGTCTTCTTATCCGAATCGGGACAAGCTCATTCGGATTCTCCCGAAATCGAACTTACTTATAACTGGGACCAGGATGGAGCCTATACCTTCGGAAGAAATTTCGGACATCTCGCGTTCGAAGTGGAGAATATCTACGAGACCTGCGCGAATCTGCAATCCAAGGGAGTCGTCATCAATCGTCCTCCCAGAGACGGACGTATGGCTTTTGTTCGTTCTCCTGATTTAATATCCGTGGAATTGCTGCAAAAAGGGAAGCCGTTGGAAATCGCTGAGCCGTGGAAGAGCATGGCGAACACGGGAGAATGGTAGATTCTTCTAGAATAAATTAAGAACGAGATCTGTATTCGGTAGGAGTGAGTCCGTATCTCTCCTGAAAGAGTTTGTGAAATGCGGATTTGGAATTGAATCCGGAAGAATAAAGAACGGATAGTACGGATCTCTGGGGCTCGGAGAGAAGAAGTGATGCCGCTTCTTCTAAACGGAATTCGGTTAGATATTCCCGAAAACTCTTGCCGATCTTGGTATTCAGAATCTCCGAAAGTTGGTGGGATCCGATCCCAAGTTCGGCCGCAAGACCTCCTAGAGTCAGATCTTCGTTCAGGAACATTCTTCTCTCTCCCATTAGGATCTCCATCCTGGACAAGATAGAATCCAAATCCAATCCTTTGATTCTAGTCTCCGAATAACTGGCTTCCCTGGATTCCGTTCGAAACCGGGAGAGCAGATCCGGATTTGCGGCCCCTACTAGAAAAATCGCACATACGAGCAAACTCAACGCCCCTCCCGCAATCGGAAAAAAAGGCATAAAGAATATCTGAGCGATCACGAACAATAGAAGCACTAAGATCGTAAAAGAATACAGAAAAAGAAAAGGATAGAAGGCGGATCGATTCTTCTCTTCACTCTTAGAACTCCATCCCCAGATCTTTCGCAGAAGCAAAGTAGGATAAATGAAATTTGAAAGAGTGCCCAGGATCAGTAAGCAGAGTAGAATAAAATGAAACTGCGAATCGCTCGGACTTTCTATGAGCTTTAGTTTTATCTCGGAAGATGAAAAGAAGAAAGGACTTAGAACCGAGATCGCTAAAACGGGAGGAAGAAAGTGTAGAGTCCCAAACCTTCCGGATCCCTGCCCGCTTAGAACCCGCAAATACATATGATTCAAAGGCCCGATCCAAAACAAGAACGGAATGTGCATCCCGTAAATCCAGGGAAGTACCCGAATGGAATCGGATAATTCAAGATACAGATGACAAAGCACGATCGAAACGGAAAAGAATAACCATGGAACCGGATCGAAACGGAGATTTCCTATCTTTCCGAAAGAATTGAAGGATCTATTTTTATGGGGACTTACTCGAAATCTTGAGAACCAATTGGCAAGAGCCATTAAAAACGAAAGACCCGCTCCGAAAGCAAGGAAGGAAAGCATGAAATAAGAATTTCGTTTCAGGAAGGATGTCCAGATTTTTTTCCGATCTTGGATTTTCTAGGTCCTTCCGTATCCGGACGGACGACGGGACCCCGAAAATGGGAGAGAATGCGGGTATGAAACTCTTAGCAAAATCTTTTCCCCCATTTAGAACATTTTGTCCGATTTGGATTTGTCTCGGATTTTTAGCCTTCTCCTCTATCCTACTCTGGAATTGTAGCGAAGTCCTTGCCTCCGATCCGGTTCCTACAATTAAAGAAGGAACCGAGAAGATAGAATCTTATAAAAGTCGGTTCGGTCGCAAACGCCCCGTCATTGCGGTGATCGGTGAGAACGAGTATACGGAGCTAACCGATTTTCTGGTTCCTTACGGAATTTTAAAGCAGGCGGAGATTGCGGATGTACACGCGCTCTCTACGAACCCCGGTCCGATTCGTTTCTTTCCCGCCTTGGTTCTGGAAACCGGAGAGACTCTTTCCTATTTTGATTCCAAGTATCCTGAAGGAGCGGATTATGTGGTCGTTCCGGCTATGCATAATTCCGAAAACCCCGTTGTGTCTTCTTGGTTGAAGTCCCAGGCCTCCAAGGGCGCGACCGTTATAGGAATCTGCGATGGGGTTTGGATTCTCGCCCATTCCGGTCTTTTACAAGAAAAAGCCGCGACAGGACATTGGTATTCCTTTCCGGATCTGGAAAAGAAGTTCCCGTCCACGAAATGGATCCGCAACCGTCGCTATGTGATCGACGGAAAAATCATTACAACTACGGGAGTAACCGCTTCGATTCCCGTATCCCTAGCCTTAGTGGAAGCCATTGTTGGAAAAGAAAAAGCACTGTCTATTGCGTCAAAATTCGGAGCTTCGGGCTGGGATAGAAATCACAAGAGCGAGGATTTTCATTTAGGATCGGATTCGATTTGGACCGTTGTAAAGAATACTCTTTCCTTCTGGTCCCACGAAGAAATCCCCATAATAGTTTCGGAAAATGCGGACGAGGTCAGTCTCGCCTTGGTTGCCGATGCTTATTCTCGCACTTATCGTAGTGCCGCGATTTCCGTGTCCGAGAATAAGAAACAAATCCGCACGAAAGGAGGACTTATCTTGCATCCGGATAAAGACCGGAAGGATCTGGATCCTTCGGAAACCGCATTAGAATATTATAACTCTATTCCTGCGAATAAATCCTTGGATCGTGCCTTGTTGGAAATCGCGGAACGTTTCGGAAAAACTACAGCGGCCTTCGTAGCCTTACAAATAGAATATGCCTGGAGGTAGACGAAAGAAATCGTGGATTAATCCGATTGCTTCCAAGCTTCCGCAAATTCGATTCTCTCCAAAGCGGTCGGGTGGGAATGATAATAGAATACTTCCCAAGGATGAGGATCCAATCGGGATTTATTGTCCCTGGCCAATTTGATTTCGGTACTGATGAAGGATTTTTTGTCCTCAGTAAGCACCAAAGCCTCCTTATCCGCTTCGACTTCGAACTTCCGGGAAAGAGAACTGGAGGCGGGCTGGGTAAGGGTCCCGATCACGGAAAGCACCAGAAAAAGAAAAGGAAAACTGGAAGGAGAATAGAATTCCTTTAACGTTAGAGACCCTTCTTCTTTGGCTTTGCGGAAAACATAGGAAAGCACCAAGCAAAGTAGAAAGACTTCGAACGTGCTAAGAGTAATATCTATGAGCTGGTGATTATGCACCCAATGCCCGATCTCGTGTCCGAGCACGCTCACCACTTCCTCTTCCGTATGATTTTGGATGAGCGTGTCGTACAGGAAAATTTTCCGGTTTTCTCCCCATCCTGTGAAATAGGCGTTCGTGTGTCCGGAATATTTACTTTCTTCGATTACGAAAACGTTTTCCACTCGGATGCCCGCGTGATCGCAAAGCGATAGGATTTTGGATTTCAAACTTCCTTCCTGGATGGGATGAAAATCGTAAAAGATGGGAGTGATAACCACCGGATAAAGTACGGATGCGATTAACCCGAAGGCGAGAGACACTCCCGGCATTACGAAGATCCAAGCCTTACGCAAATACTTCAAGACCAGGGATACGATCAGGATTCCGATCGAACCGAACAACCAGCTCAGCAAGAAGGATTTTCCTTTCAGAATCACCCAATCTCCGAAAGTCATTTTAGAGAATTCGAACTCATGTTCGAGAACGAATCCGAAATAATAGCTGAAAGGTAGGGAAACCAGAAAATCCAAGAGATAAAATGAGCTGAAAAATAGAAAAACGACCGCCACGTATCTTAAGAATTCGAATCTGCTTTTCATCTTGGATTCTAATAATGCCTCCAATCGCGCGGCCAAAGGGGTGAATACGAATAGACCCGCGATTGCAAAATCGATCAAAGAGGAAAGTATGGAGACGAAAAATCCTCTTCTGTCGTATTCCGTTCCGGCTTGGATATCGGCTTCGGTGAAATACTTTAGGATTCTTTCATGTAATTCCGGAGAAGGATCTCCTTGGTACGAGAGATATTTCATCACGAGATTGAAAAGGATTTGGGCGAAGAATAGTAACAGGAATACGAATCTTAATTTCATGGTTTTCTTTGGATTTTCGTTAGAATGGGTTTATAGTTTTTTACGTAAATCAGGATTTTTCACGCAACCTTAGGACTTTTTTCGCAACGTAATTTGTCGAAGCCAGCCCGGTCCGATCCTAGGTGAGGATGAGGCCCGAATCTATACGGTTTCGTACAACTTATACGTCTGTTTTATGGAATTTTGATATAGCTCGTTCAATTCCGGAGGGGAGATCGTCTCTATCGCCTCGGGCCATCGCCAAAGAAAAGGTAATAATCCTTCCAGGTTCGTGGATCGGAAAGACAGTCGATTTCCTTCTTCCTTATATTCGATTCCGCTCAGGAACAATTTGGTTTTGACAAGCCCCTCTTCCTTGCAAATCCACTGCACTTCCTTGGGCCCATGCACCGGGAACAAGGCCGCATGAACGATCAGGTCCTCCTCGGTTTCCCGCTTGGCTCCCCTGGACTGGTAAAGAAAATCCCCTTGTAGGACCTCCACCGATTGTATCTTGGGCAGAATGAAACGCTTTCTTTCCTTGTCTTCCCTATCGTATGCGAGTAGGTAATGGTCCGAGCCTCTCTTTCGGATGAGTCGGATCGGGTCCACCTCCCTCAGATAGGAATCTTCGGGAAAATTCTTATAATATCGGATTCGGATAGGCACCTTGTTCTTGAGCGCGTCGAGCACGGCAAAAGCGGTTTCTCCCGCTTCTTCCTCCGAATCGGATGCGGAATCTCCCAATTCCGGATAATAACTCAGATCTCCCGCGAATATTTTTCGAGCGGCAGTGTACAATTCGTATTTTGGAGATTCGGAAAATCCTTTGAGCAGAAGCGCGGATATCTCTCTTAGCTCCTCTTCCGAGAATTGCAAAGATTTGGAAAGAGGATCCTTGGAGAGAACATATACGAAATCCTTTCCGTTCTTTTGGGGATAATATTTGATATGAAATCCTAAGGATTCCAATTCCTCGATGTCTCTGGAAAGTTTTCTGCGATCCGAGTCCTTGTTCTCGTTATCGTAAAAGCCTTCCATGATCTTGCGAAGAGAACTCAAGGTCAGCCCGTCCGGAAAACGGAAAAAATGAAACAATAATGTAAGAAGTCTATACTCGGTGGGATTCATCTCCCTAGGTTCGATTTCCGGGTCTAAATCTTTGTCTAGTTCTTCTTTCATGTTTTTCGAAGACCCTTTATATCGGTCCGGAATCTTCCCGATAGAAAGTACTCATCCGAGTCCGATTCGTCGCAACCAGAAATCTAGTCTTTCTTAAGCCGAAAAAGGGGTTTCGGAAAAACGGCTTGAATTGGAAATCCTTTCCTCGATACTTCGGAGCCAAATCCAATTCAGGAAACCTTTGCCATGTCAAAAATTCTAGGCTTCATCTTCCCCAATCTAATCGGTGCGGGCATCATCGTATTCGGATGGTGGATCACCATCATTAACGTCGCTACCCTTCGGTTCACCGGCGAATCCTATTTCAATAAATGGACCTATACCGGACTCGCCCTGATTTTTATAGGAGCGTACTTGCCCGAGATTTGGATCGGAATCCGAAACAAGATCACGGGAAACTGATCGGGGACGTTTTTTTCTTGTACTAAAAATGTCTAGACAATTCTATAGATAATCGAAACCTGTCGCGGTAGCTACCGATCCAGGCCGGTGAAGGGTATTTTCGAAAAATATCTTTACTGGCCTTGTACTTCGGTTATAATGCGACATAATAAAGTTATTAGAACCTGAGAAGGCCAATGAGCGCGGAAACAGAAGTTTTAGAGAAACCAAACCGAAAAAAAACGGATATTGAGTACAATAAACCTACCCTCTCCCGGGAAGACTTGAAAACCGTTTTGGAGGCTTTGGTAGAAGACCAACTTTCTTCCGGATCGGTGACTCATAAATTCGAGAAAGCGTTTTCTTCCACTTTTAGGACCAAGCAAGTCGTCTCCGCAAACAGCCTGACTGCGGCTTATCATCTGGCTCTTTTGGCGTTGGAGATCCAACCGGGAGACAAAGTAGCTCTCTCCACTTTCGCTCCTCTCGCCGCTTTAGATGCTATCTTTTTAATCCAGGCCCAGCCCGCCGTTTTGGATCTGGAAAAACATTCCTTTCATGTCTGTCCTCAGGAACTCGCTAAGTCCTTGGAAGACGATTCCATTAAAGCCGTCATAGTGGATCATACCTTCGGTTCCCTGATCGACTTTTCCAAGTACGACTTCAAAGGAAGACCGGTAATCGAAGATTTCTCCGAGGCGGTAGGTGCCCGCACGGAAACCTTCACTCCAGGAAAACAAGGAAAGATTTCCATTTGCGGTCTTTCCGTAGAATTCCTAATTACCACAGGAAACGGGGCTCTGATCTGTACGGACGACGATTCCATCGCCAAAAAGATCCGCGCCCGCAAGGACGGCAAAGAACCTTACGCTCGAAGAGAAGGGCAACCTAGACTGGATTACGATATGATCGATTACCAAGCGGCTCTAGGAATCGAACAGCTCTCTAATTTGGGAGTGATTCTGGAGAGAAAAAGGAAAATCGCGCAGGTCTATCTGCAATCTATCCAAGGTTCCCAGGTAGGTTCTCATTTCAACGATCCTAGTACGGAGACTTTCAATCGCTTCGTAATCGTGGCCCCTGGAAATTACGAGCAGGTTGAGAGATATTTTAGATCCCTGCAAATCGGTACTCGTAGAACCGTTTCAGAACCCATCCATCATATTCTGGATCTTCCGAATTCCGAGTTTCCTAACGGAGAAAGATTGTATCAGAGGGGACATTGCATTCCGATTTATCCTAACCTGACCAAGGATAATATCCAGAGAATTTCCCAAGCGATCCGTAGAATCTACTAAGAGCTTTTATCTTAGATTTTTCTGATGCTCTTCTCGAAGGGCGACTATCGGAAGCCGATTTTTTCATCGGATCGATCCCGGTCTCCAAGCACCGGTAAGGATCGTATTCGTTTAGCGGATCGCGAAAAATTCCGAACGGAATTCGCTTATGTCTGCCAACTCGCCGGTTCGGGATAAGAATCCAAGGCGCCGAATTCTTTTCCTCCGAGTAAGTTAGTCCTGGCTTAAAACCATTTCTTCCAAATTTCCCGACTCCTGTTCACGAATTTCTTTCCGAAAATTCGGGAACCGGTCTAATTGGATTCCTTGAGGTCCTGGTCGGCTTCCGAGATTTGATTCCCGGATCCTAAGACCTCCGGAGGCAACTTGAATATAGCGCTCCTTTCCATCAAACGTCCGATCTTTATCACAAGCTTAGTCATTCTGATGTTGATCACAGGGATCTTCTCCCTCAGTAAAATGGGTGTGGATCTCTTTCCGGACGTAAATATCCCGGTCGTGTCCGTTACCACGATCTATCCCGGAGCGGGACCGGAGGAAATCGAGGAATTGATTTCCAAGCCTCTCGAAGAGGAACTTTCCTCCATCTCAGGATTAAAGAAGATCACGTCCCGAAACCAGGAAGGAGTCTCCGTGGTTTTCGGAGAATTCACACTTTCCACGGATATCAAATACGCAGAGCAACAATTCCGTGATAAAACCGCCTTGGTCCGTCCTAAGTTGCCGGACGGGATCAAGGAACCTAAGGTGGTTCGTTTCGATCCCGCCGACCAACCCATCATTCGATTAGCGGTATTCGCGGATTTGGATCAGGCAAAACTCTACGACCTAGCTAAGGAAACCGTTAAATCGAAATTGGAACAAATCGCGGGAGTGGGTTCGGTAAAACTCGTGGGAGGAACGAGAAGGGAGATCCAGATCGAATTGGATCGAAACAAACTCGCAGCCTACCAAATGCCGATGGTGGTCATCGCAAACCGCCTTAAGACCGCGGGATTGAACGTTCCCGTAGGTAAATTCGATTTAGGTAATAAAGAAACTTCTTATAGAACTCTGGGAAGATACGAATCCCTTTCCCAGATCGAGAACACGATCGTTTCCTTCGGCGGGGACGTGGGTAACTCCGTTCTCATCAAAGAACTCGGCTCCGTAAGAGACGGAACTGAGGACGAGGAAACCCTGGGATATCTATGGGCTCCGAAAAGCGACGAAATCGAAGAGGAAGAAGCCGGTCTATTGAACCACCCTTTCCTCTGGATGAAACAACTCCCGGGAAGAATCAAGAGAACCATAGGTAAAATCACAGGGGCCAAGGAACCCGTGACCGAAAGGGAATTGAAACCGGCATTATTCATAGACGTATACAAACAATCCGGAGCGAATACGGTCGCCGTGGCCGACGAGGTGTTGAAGAGAATCGATAAACTCAACGCAGACATCCAACCTTTAGCGGGAAAACCCAAAATCCGACTCATTCGGGACGGATCCAAATGGATACGCTATAACGTGGAAGACGTGACGGAAGCCATCGTTTTAGGGATCCTACTCGCGGTCATCACGGTCTATTTCTTCTTAGGAAATATAAGGTCCACGGTGATCACGGGACTCGCTCTTCCCAACTCGCTACTCGGAGCCTTTATCATCATGTGGGTGATGGGTTTCACGATAAACGTTATGACTCTCTTGGCCTTGTCGTTGGCCGTGGGTCTGTTGGTGGACGACGCCATCGTGGTCCGAGAGAATATTTTCCGTAAATTGGAAGAAGGCGCCACCGTATTGGAAGCCGCAGAGAAAGGAACCATGGAAGTGGCGTTGGCCGTAATCGGGACCTCCTTAACTGTGATCGCCGTATTCTTCCCGGTAGGATTTCTCTCCGGAATCGTAGGACAATTTTTCAAGCAGTTCGGATTGACCGTGGTATTCGCCATGATCATCTCCCTCTTCGACGGATTGTTTGTGGCTCCCATGCTTTCCGCTTACTTTGCCGGAAAACTGACTCACGACAAAAAGAACCGAGCCGTGGAGGCATTCGATCGTTTCCAGACTTGGCTGGAGAGGATGTACGGGATCATCATGAAATATGCTCTCGCACATCCCGGAAAAATCATCCTCTTAACGCTGGCGATATTCGTACTTTCCGGTTTCGTAAATTGCTTTTTCGTGAAAAAGACCTTCTTACCAGCGAACGACCAGGGAGAATTCATGGTGACCCTGGACCTTCCGCCGGGAACCAGTCTGCAAGGAACCAAGGAAGTCTCGGATAAGGTACTCGCGGAACTCCAAAAGTTCCCCGAGATGGATAAAATCGCAATCACCATCGGTAAGCCTGACGGAGGAGAACCGAATACTGCGGTTCTCGCAATCGCCTTAGTTTCCTCCAAAAAAAGAAGCAAGGATACTACATCCATCAAGGAAGAAATCCGTAAGATGCTGAAGGCATACGATTATGCTCGACCGGCAGTCTCGGATTATTCGGCAGTGGGAGGCGGGGTCCAATATCCGTTCCAGTTGGTTCTAAAAGGCAATAACCTGGAAGAAATCGAAGCATATTCTAAAAAACTAATAGAACGCTTGAAGACGATCAAAGAGTTGGCGGATTTAGACTCGGATTTCCGAGGAGGAAAACCCGAATACCAGATCGTATTGGATAATTCCAGAATGCAACTTGTGGGAGTGTTGCCCGGAGTAGCCGGTTCGGAACTGAGATATCAGATCGCGGGGGACCAGGTCAGCAAATTCTACGATAAGGGCTTGGAGTACGAGGTCCGAATGAGGCTTAGACCGGAGCAAAGAAACCTGAGAGCCGCTTATGGCCAGACCAAGGTCCCGAATATAGCGAACCGCTTGATTCCTCTCACCGCGATCAGCTCCGGCAAGGAAAACCTGGGACCGTCCCGGATCAACCGTATCGATAGAGCTAGAGCTGTGGTGATCAACGCAAACCTGGCTCCGGGAGGAGCGATCGGAACCGCCATGGACGAGGCTACAAAGATTCTTACCAAAGAACTTCCTCCTCCTACGGGAATCCGATTCAATTTCCAAGGACAGTCGGAAGATTTGAAGGAACTCTTTTTGAACGTGATCATCGCTTTCGGATTGGCTCTGATCTTCATCTATCTCGTATTATCATCCTTATACGAGTCATTCATCACTCCGGTAACGATCCTATTTGCAATCCCTCCTGCGATCTCCGGAGCGTTCTTCGCCCTCTTCTTGACGGGAGAGATGTTGAATATCTTCTCCATGATCGGGCTCATCCTACTCATGGGACTCGTGGCCAAGAACTCGATCCTACTCGTGGATTATGCAATGCAGGCGATCCACGATAGAGGGATCAGCCGAAACGAGGCGATCTTTGAGGCGGGACTGATTCGTCTCCGTCCGATCCTAATGACCTCGATCGCGATGATCATGGGAACGGTTCCCATCGCATTAGGATTGGGAGAAGCCGCAAAGTCCAGGACCGCGATGGGTATCGCAATCATAGGAGGCTTGATCCTCTCCACATTGGTAACTCTAATCGTGGTTCCTTCCATCTTTGGAGGAATTGATAAGTTCAGAGAGTGGATAGAGACCCAATTCCGCCCTGACATGACGGCGAGAATATCCGGCCATCCGGAAATAGATCCGCATAACGTATCCGCTAATTCTTCTCTGGAGGAATGGGCGAAAGGCGTGGAATCCAATCCGAAAAAGGGCGGAACCAAGAAGAAAAAATAGAACGCCTAAATCCGCCCGCAAAAGAAAGCCTCCTTGATGCGGACTGCGCGTTCGGAGCTTTTTAGGCGGTCGGAAACGGTTTTTAGATCTCCCCACCCTTTTTTGGGTGGGGGCCGGTGCGGTGGTGTTCGCAAGCCGACGATAAAGCTCACTCTACCATACTTTGCGATAATCTGCAATAGCTAAAATCTACCCAAACATTGGAATGGAGCTTCTATTCCGCCTCATTAATTCTAGGTCCTATACCCGATTTTTTCCTATCTCTAACCGAGGAATTATAGGAAATTTTAAATTAATGTAATGTATAATCGATTAGACGAATCCGAATGTACCGTTCTATATTCTATTCTTTTTTTGTAGGAACTCCAAAACTTACTTTTCTTTAAAGAACGAAAAAGGATAAGGTTTCCTTCGGCTTTTTGGAGGCTATTATGAGCGGATTTCGCCCTTCTTCTATTACGATAATATTGACCGCATTTTGGATCCTGGCAGCGGGTTGCGCCCAATTACAAAAGGTGGATCTCAAGAAAGTGAAGGAAAAGATCGAGGAAATCGACAAGCCTTCGTTTATTCTCGAAAAAGTCTCCATAGCCGAGATCAATCTGAACGAGATCCGTCTAAAAGTGGATTCCAAAGTCAAGAATCCGTATCCTGTCCCGCTACCCGCCACCAATCTAGACACGAACATTCTGATCGAAGGCCAGCAATTCACAAAAGCCAAGACCAAGATTCCTTCCGTAGGTGGGAACTCCAACAAAGCGGTTCCTGTGGATCTCGTTTTCTCTTATAACGACTTGGCTGAATTATACAAAAAAGTTCCCGGTAAGACGGATCTAATGGTAAAAGTGCAAGGAACCGTTTCTCTTCCGATTCCCGAAAAATACAAGTCCGTAGCGGGAAGAGACGCATTAGATTTTCCTTTTGAAGAAGAACGTCAAATTCCGGCTGTTCTTCCCGACATTGAAATTCGGAATTTCAGAATTATAAAACCGGATCCTTCTACCATTCTAAGTTCCGCCGGAACCGAAGACCTGGCCAAGAAGGCGACAAGCTTCCTGGACTCGCTGCTCGGTTCTCAGAAAAAAAGCCCTGGCTCCGCGGTCGCCGCCGGATTGTCCGCTTTGGATCTAAAGGTGGATACCGAATTCGATATCATTCTGAAAAATAGAGCGAGCTCTCGTCTTCAATTCTCCGAATTCGAGTTCGAACTTTCTTTGGAAAAGGAAAAATTCCTAACGGGCCAGCCCACTAAGATAGAGAACAAAGGACAGGAATCCGTTTTAAGTATCCGCACATCCTTTCCGTTAGGATCCGTAACCCAAGGAATCGCAAACGCGGTCACCAAAAAATCGGCTGCCTTCCGTTTAGTCGGAAAAGCGACGACGGAAGCTCCGGAAATCGGCACCGGTCCTATTCCTTTTAAATTCGACAAATCCGGTTCCTTCGGCTGGAAATAATATTAGGGGCGCCTGCTAGCCGTTACGGCTAGCACCCGGCTCTCCGCTCCAATCCGCTCCGCGGGATTTCCGCTACGATCCGTGGCGCGGACCTAATTTCTAATTTCAGAATATTCTAGTACAATCAATTAGAGATTCTGAAATAGA
This sequence comes from Leptospira wolffii serovar Khorat str. Khorat-H2, assembly GCF_000306115.2. Classification (NCBI taxonomy): domain Bacteria; kingdom Pseudomonadati; phylum Spirochaetota; class Leptospiria; order Leptospirales; family Leptospiraceae; genus Leptospira; species Leptospira wolffii. The sequence continues at coordinate 46,015 of NZ_AKWX02000016.1, read as the reverse complement.
TTCGTCCCATTCTTCTCGAATCTTTCCACTTAACGATTGTCCCGTCCGTCCGGATATTATTACATTTCATGTAAGCGTTTATTCTTTTGAAGTCTTCAAGATGGTTTGCATAGGCCCTCCGACCGACCTTCAGATACTTGCCTGTTTCAACGAAATCTTCCGCAAGCTTCCCGTCACCAAAAGTGGAATCTTCCGGAACAAACCCCAGAAACATCTCTACCTTTTTGGTGGAAAGGATTGTTTTCTCCACAATAGATTCTACCCGGATTCCGCTTTCTTTTAGATACTCAGATAACTTCTTTCTCAAGAGGTTCTCCTGCAAATACCGAGCTTTCTCAGAAGAGACTGCTCTAAATCCGTGGATCCTTCTTTGAAAAACCAGCACGATTCTCATACGGATTTCCCTAACTCAAGACCGTTCTCAAGATGGCTTTCTCGGTCGAAAGAACGATTTCCTTGAATTTCCGGATAGAATCGGAATGGGAGATTCCCAAGGCCCGGAAAGTCTTTCTATGATCCAAAAGCACCGAGACACAAGCGGCAATAGAAAGAACTCTCCAGCAAATCCTGAATACCAGCCGACTCAAATGGTTTCGAAGTCGAATACGAAAGAATCTACTGTGAAAAACTAGATGCTTCTCCTCGTCTTCCGCGATATGTTGGAGAGCCCATTTTACGGATCCATAAGGAATCTTTTCCGCGATCTTCTTATAAAAGCAGATTCCCACCACTTCGGCTACTAATAGCACGAGTAGTTTCATCCGGATCCCCAAGAGTCTCCTTCCGAAGTGAAAAAGCTTCTCCGTCCAATTGGAGTCGATATATTCTCCTCTGAGAGCCCGAACACATTCTCCTAAAATTCTAGCGTGTCTTCCTTCTTCTTTTACGAAAAGCTTTAGAGCCTCCCTATAATCCTCGTCGACTCCGTAGATACGGACTCGATCGATATCTTTCGCTATTCTCCCCTCTCCCGATTCTCCCAGTCGGAAGACGGCAAGAGAACGGGCGACCGGAAGCCTCTTCTGAGGAATGAAGCCGATAACTTGCTCGTGTATCTCAGGTAAAGGTCTCTCGGCGTTTTTTCGGAAATGTTCCGCCCACTTCTTCCAACCGAATTTCGGCTTCTTTCTTACGATATGTTTCATACTCGCATTCTATGCAAAAATTCATAAGCTCTCCACCCCCTATGTGCGTTCTCTTACGCACTCAAGTGCTTGACCGTGAGCATACGAAAGTCGTACGATTCGGAGAATCGATATGTCCGAGCATCCTCTCAAAATTCTTGTCGTGGAAGATAATGCAAAATTAAGACGGGCCATGATCTCGGGTCTAAAGGAGTTTTCGGATCTAAATATCGTGAGCGATTGCGGTAGCGGCGAAGAAGCTTACGAATATTGTCTGCGGGAAGATGTGGATGCGTTACTCTTGGATGTCAAATTGGAAGGTCGATGGAATGGAATCGATACGATCGTCAATATTCGAAAGGAATTTCCCCGAAAGCCGGTGGTCATTTATTCCATACAAGACAGCGACGAATATTTCAGAAGCTTCCGAAGATCGGGCATTCTTAGTCATTATGCATATGTCCGCAAATCCAATTACCTTCTTCCTTCCATGGTCAGGCCTCTTCTACTCTTGGCGTCCGACGGAAAAAGTTTCATAGATCCGGAGATAGAATCCAGGGTATCGGAAGTGAGAGAAAAGGACGAAAACTCCCCATTGTCCATACTGGAACCGAACGAAAGAATCGTAGCCGAGATGCTTTCCCAAGGAATGAGTAACGAACAAATTGCGGCAAAATTGGGATTCAAAGACAAAAGAACCGTAAGCAGAATCAACGGCCAGATCTATGCCGCTTGGGATTTGAACGAAACCAGTGCGGACGAAAAAGTCGCAAGAACGCGTGCAACTCTCATCGTAATCTCCGATCGATTTCTCCAATGGGAAGAAGATGGAAAAGTCTTTTACAGAAATTCGTCCGGCGAATGGACTCCTTGGAAATCGAATCTTGTCACCTGAACCGTTTATTTGTTCCCTATTCCTATTTCTTTCCGGGATACTTTTATGGTTAGCCTCCACCACGGTCATCAACCTGGAGAAGAAAAATCTATACGCTTACTTCAGCATCGGAGTGCTAGCTCTGACCTCCTTACTGTTCGCATTCTTCTCTTGGATCGGTCAGGAAAATCTGCTATCTATCTCACGGCTTCCGTTTAGACTCTTTTATCCCGCGATATTCTTACTTATCCTTATTCCATACGGATGGTATTTCATTATTGTTTGGTTTCTAGGACTCATGCAAGGGCGTACATTTTATAAAGTTCTTACATATATATTAGGAATCTCGCAGATTTTCGCCGGCATATTGATATTCCTAAAAGGTTCGTATTACGGATGGGAAGTTTCCATCTACGATTTCTGGATTTCCATACCGATCTCTTTTCGATCGTCCTACATAATCTATGTTTTTCTCTGCGTAATTTTATCCTTAGTCGGATTACTGAATTTCAAAGTAACTTCCCGCGTATTCACGGAAATCGCAAGATATAGATCCGTGCCTTATCTAAAAGCGGTTTGTTTTCTACTCCTCGCAGTCATCGGATGCGTATCTCTCCTGTTTTTAGGAGAGCCCCTGGGAATCGCACAGGATCCGGTCGTATTATCCTTATCGAACCCTAATCCGTTATACGTTTATTTAATTCTAATAGAAATACTAGTGACTATAGCGATTCTACTTCTCGGACAAACTCTGGTTTCCTACGAATTTTTAACGGGCCGAATCCTTCCCCAAATCGGCCTAAAAAAAGAATGGAGAATCGTCCTACTACTAGCGGGATCCGTCTCCGTAATCTATATAGTCTTTTCGCTTTTAGGATTCCGCGTCGCGGAAATCCTGCTCGCCTCCAATTATTCCTTTTTGCTTTCCAGAATGTTTGCACTCAGGCAGTCCAAACTCTCCAATTTCCGAAGAAACGAAAGCTTACAGTCCATATTATTCTTCGAATCCCTCCCGGAAAACCGTACGGTTTTCGAGGAGAAATTCGATTTCGTCTGCCAAAGAATATTAAATTCCTCTAAATCACTTTTAATCTCCGAAACTTCCGGTCCGTTCTTATCGAAAATAACTCTTTCCTATCCGAACGTCGAAGAAACCTACGAACCGAAACTCCAGCATAGAATATTCGATCCGGAACGAAGTATTTTCTATATGAGCGGAGAAGATTCTTTCGAGTATTCCATTGCCGTCGCTATCGAAGAAACGAACGGAATCAAAGGTACCTTATTTTTAGGTCCGAAGCTGGACGGTGGATTATATGCGGAAGAGGAAATCGAATTAGCCAAAACAGCCACGGTTTGGATTCTGAACGGAATCTTCCAACTGGAAACGAACCAGACTCTCTCCGAATTGCAGCGAAAACATATCCGTGAACAAAGGATCTCGGATCACAAGACTAGACAGATTCTGCACGACGAAATCCTTCCGGAATTACATTCCGGAATTTTAAACCTAAACGAGAATAGCAGCCGGGAAAAAATAAAGGAACATCTTCGAAGCTTAACGGAACTGCACGGAAAGATTTCGGGATTCTTAAGAGAATTGCCCGATATCCGATCCGAACTAGCTCGTATTGGTATGATTCCGGTATTTCAAAATCTATTGGATTCCGATTTTTCCAAAGAGAATATAATCCTGAATATAGAACCGGGTTTTCCTGAATTAGCGGATAAGCTCCCTCCCGATTTACAAGAAGCGGTATATTATTCTTTTAGAGAAGCCTTGCGGAACGCAGTCAAGTTTTCCTCGAGCTCCAAAGAAGCGATCTCGATTTCCTTTTTTCAAAAAAGCGGTTTAAGAATCGAAATTAAGAATGATGTCCGTCCGAATTCCGAGGGCGAATCCACGGGACAAGGTTTAAAGATCCATAGCGCTTTACTGAAAATCTTCGGAGCCGGCCTCAATCTTGAATTCCAAGATAAGAAAATTGCAATCGTAAGTATCACGATTCCCATACCTTAGGATTCATCTATCGGGCATATCAATGGCTTTGAGAAAAGCCGCCCGGTCCTCCATTAGAGAAGAAGATACGGAACGAACTTGGATCTTCCCGATATCCTGGCATTTCTTCGGATCATTCGTAGCGAATGCAACCTTGTCTTGAGTCTGCAATGTGGGAAGATATCCTAAATATCCTTTTGAGAATTTACTTTTACTTCCCGGGTTTAAATTCGTCGTGAATACTTTTACTTTACGATTCTTCAGAACGTTGATTTCAAAACTTCCGTCCGATCGAACATGGGCATAACTCATACCGTAATAATCCACTCCCGCAGAGGAGATAGATATGCCGGATCCGACTGGAACGTCCACAGTTCCTTTCAAGCATGTAAATTCCTTATGCGGTTTATCAAAATTCCACCAGCCTTCGGATTGAATGGAAGAATAGATTATATACCCGGCACATTCTATTTCGCAGTCGTTTCTTTGCGACTTTTGCAATTTAGAAGTTTCTTTCCAGACATCTCCCGTCAGCTTGTAAACTCTTGCGTTATCCGTCTTATCCAAAGGGTTCATCCCGACAGAGATCTCCTTTTGGGGCCGTAAAGAACGGCCGTTGGAATCCAAGAACGCAATCCGAAACATTCCCACGGATTCCAAAATGATAGGTTCTTTACCTTGGATTTCCATTGGAATTCCTGCGAAAATAAAATCCGAATGTTTAGTAAGGGCGATCGTTTCGATTTTCACCTCTCCGAATCCATCGAAAGCGCCGGAAGGAATATAGACCTCCAAGGGACCCAATGTTAGATAAGCGGTTTGCCCCGTGGATCGGATAGAACTATGGATTTTAGGAAGCGCATCCTTTGAAACGGAGGAAGATTCATGGGCAGGCTTGAAGTCCCATTTATTCTCCTGATTCCGTATGATATCGTCCCTTTCTTTGTTACTTAGATTCGGATCCGTCGGATCGTTCTTAGAATACAATCGAGGAACTCCGATCAAAAGAACGAATAGTAAAAGGATTCCTATCTTTTTCATAACGTTTCTGTCGGCTTTTCATGATAAATATTAATGGTTCCGGTTCAAAACCGTGTAAAAAATCGGCTTGCCCAAAATACTTTCATAACAAGCATACCCCTAACTTATCCGTATGACGCATCAAACAAAATGAACAATAGTTCATCATATGATTCGTCGCAAATAAAAGATCCCAAAGGGTTTAAGAATATGAAGAAATCGGAATTATCTGTAGCAATCATCGGAACCGGATTCGGAGGGTTGTGTGCGGCCATCCAATTGAAAAAGAACGGTTTCGAAAACTTTACGATTTTCGAAAAATCGAATTCCGTAGGAGGAACCTGGAGAGAAAACTCATATCCCGGATCGGCATGCGACGTTCCGTCCCACTTATACTCTTTTTCCTTCGAACCTTACTCCGACTGGCCTAGAAAATATTCCCCTCAGCCCGAGATTCTCGCTTATCTGGAAAGATGCGCCGTTAAATACGATCTGGTCCCCAAAATCAAATTCGGAAAAGAAATCAAAAGTGCGGAATGGGATTCGGACAAGGGAGTCTGGAAAATTCATATCTCCCAAGGAGAAACGGCGGAGTACAATATTCTTATCTCTGCCGTAGGGCAATTGAATCGCCCCGCTTTTCCAAAATTGAAGGGGCTAGATCGATTCTCCGGAAAGCTATTCCACTCCGCCGCTTGGGATTCGAGCTACGATTTCTCAGGAAAGAAAGTGGCCGTCATCGGAACCGGTGCAAGCGCTATACAATTCATTCCCCAAATCGCAAACACAGGTGCGAAAGTCACCGTATTCCAAAGAACGGCCCCCTGGGTCGTTTCCAAACCGGATAGAAAGTATTTAGGCCTAGAAAAGGTACTCTTCAAATATCTTCCCGGGTATAGGCTTTTACACAGATTTCAAATCTACATTTGGAACGAGATCCGACTCATGGCATTCCAAAAAAACAATCCCGCGAATTGGATCGTGAAATGGATGGCGACTTCTCATATGAGAAAGTTCATTAAGGATCCGAAGGTCAGAACGATCCTGACTCCTGATTATCCCGTAGGCTGCAAACGTATCCTTCTATCCAACGATTACTACGAAGCATTAGCGAAACCGAATGTTACGGTAATTTCCGATTCGATAGAGGAAGTGGTTCCGGAGGGAATCAAAACCAAGGACGGAGTATTACATTCTTTCGATGCGATGGTGTTCGGAACCGGATTTAAGGCCACGGAATTCCTATCTCCCATGGAAATCAAAGGACAGGACGATAGGAATCTGAACGAAGTCTGGAAAAACGGGGCGGAAGCTTATCTAGGACTTTCGGTTGCAGGCTTTCCGAACTTTTTCATGTTATACGGCCCGAATACGAACCTGGGTCATAATTCAATCGTATACATGATAGAGTCCCAGGTCAGATACATTCTATCCGCACTAAACACGATGGCCGAAAAAGGATTCCGAGCCTTGTCTCCGAAGCCCCAGGCAATGAAGAAATATAACGAAAAACTAAATGTCAGATTCGGTAAATTCGTTTGGGATACGGGATGCACGAATTGGTATACCAACGAGGCGGGCAAGAATACCAATAACTGGCCGGGCCACACTTACGAATATAGCCGACGGACGAAAGAAATCGATCTCTCCGAATTCGATTTAGCCTGATATCGAATATTCGAGTCGGGGTTTTATCGGATCGATTCCAAGAGTTCTTCGAAAGATTCGATCGGCATGGATCCGACCAATTTGCGACCGTTGATATAAAACGTAGGAGTTCCTTCGATTCCCAAGCGAACTCCTTCGGCCATGTCTTCTTCGATTTCCTTTCGAATCGCATCGTCCGCAACGCAGGCCTTGTATTTCGATAGATCCAAATCCAATTCTTTCACCCTTGCATCCAGCCAATCGGGAGTGAGAATATCCGAGGTCCGATTCTCGGTGAATAGAATATCGAAATAGGCCCAGTATTTTTCCTTACTCTGTTTATGTACACAGTTTGCGGAAATGTGTGCATCCATCGCTCTTTGGTGAAAGCTCAACGGAAAGTCCTTAAAAACCCATTTGATACGATCTCCGTATTTGGCCCTTAACTGTCGTGCGGTTGCCTGGGATCTTCTACAAAAAGGACATTCGAAGTCGGAGAATTCGACTATCGTAATCTGCGCATCGGCCTTTCCTCTGAAAGGTTCTCCCTGGATATTCACTTCCGAAACGGATCGATCCTCCCTACTAGAAACGAATCGAAACTTCTTCTTTAGTCTTTCGATTTCCTTTTGTTTGGCTTCTTCCTTTTTTTCGGAAAGAATGTAATCGCCGAGTTGCGTCCGAACATCTTCGAAGCTTTCGCTCAATTGTCCGCCTTGCTTTAGCCCAGCATACAGGGATTGCAATTCTTCGGTCGTAGGTGGAGACACGCTCTTGTCGATCTGACCGTAATACTCCTGGAGGGAAACGTTTCTTTCTTTAGCTTCCATACGCATTAATTTTTGCACGCCTAAATCGAGGAGTAAGCGAAATAAACGCTCTTGTGTCTCTTGGACTAACTGCTTGTATTCCCTACTCATTTCTTTTTCCACATCGGAAAGGGTGAATTTCTTTCCATCGATTTGGACGTAAGGAGAGTCGGACTTCGAATCGTTCTTTTTTACCGGAGCTTGCGCGAAAGAATTCGCAAAGCCGACGACCAAGAGTAAGGAGAATACGATAAAAATTCTAAAATTTCGGTACATTCTAAATCCAGTGAAGATAGTTCCTACATGAAGTTGTCGGAATTTTCTCCAATCAACTTATATATATGCTTTTTGAAGATTCGAGACAGAAGGAAGTCGGGTTTTATTCCCTTTCGAATAAAGTCCGATCCCTATTGGAAAAACCGGGGAAGAAAGGAAGTCTTTTCCGGATAAATCTGGGAGGCTAAAAGAAAAATCAGGATACTGACTGCGATTCCCAAGGAAGCTAGAAAAACGTCCTTACCCACTTTACGAAAAGTCTCCAGATAAGGCGCGTCCCTATAGGTGAGAAAATTCAATACGATTTCCCGTCCCGCAAGCATCCCTAAAAAAACCCAAGTGGTGGACATGGGCATATTGCTGATCTTCTGGAAGAATATTAAAATACATGCATATACCATGTCGACGATCGTCGCGGCTTTGGACCATTGGATATCGGATTTCTCCGTGACGATTTCCTGAATGGTTCCGCCGTTGGTATATAATATGATTCCTAATGCAAGAACGAGTACCGAAACCGCTAATCCCAATTCCCAAAAATTCAATTGTCTGGGAAGATATACGACTATATTGGCCGCGTCTTGGGCCAACCAAGCGCCCCACAAAAAAAGTGTGGAGAACCATTGTAAGATCGCCCATTTTCTTTCCGTTCTAGGATCGGGCATATGGTCGTCGTAATATTCCTTAGGATCGACTTTTACTAGAATTCCCCAAACGAGCAATGCGGTACCGAAAGCGATCATATATCCCAAAAAGGATTTCGTAAGCATCTTCTCTATATTCTGTCCGCCGAAAAGGCCGAGAATAAGAAAGGTCGTTGAGATCGGAGACCTCATGCGAGTGATCGCCACTAAAATCAAAGGAGCAATCAACTGGATCAGATTAAATTCCGTAGTGGGAGGAAAATGATCCAAACGATTGAAATGAACCTCTCCGTTTCCGGTAAACCAAGCGTACGTGAAAACGGCGGCCAATAGACTCCCCAAGGCTGCGATTTTGGGAAACCAATGCACTGCTTTCTTACTTTCTATAAAAGTTCCTACAGTCTGTACTGCGTCGTTTCCCGCGACGGAAAACGCGGAAATACAGAAAGCGAACCATCCCAGAAAATAGGAGGAAATCCCCAGATAGTATCCGACTGCCATTATAAGTCCGGCCAGAATCACCAAAGAATAGAATCGGATCTGGTCTTTAAAACTGGGATGTTGGAAATCGATTTGATTCATGAACGGCTCAAACTCCGGAATAACCGCGTTTGAGAGATGGTTTAGTATAGAAAAATAACGAGGGAGAAATCGGTCAAGGGGAACCCTTGGGCTCCGATCGAAATAAAGAAGGGAAATAAATCGAACAGGCCCCCGTTTAGAGGCCTGTTTGAGAGATCAAAGGATGTTTTCTACTCTAGGTAGTGTTTGCTGTATCGAGCTTCGATGTCTTTAATATCGAAGATGATAAAGAAATCGGTGGTCTTGAATACGGAATCCAAAGCTGGAGTTCCGCAGATCAAGGATCCTGCTCGAATATAGCCTTTGATCAAAGCGGGAATTCTCTTGGAGACTTCTTTTATATCTGCGGGTTGATAATTCCGATCGAAACCGGGCATTTCATATCCGCGGAGAGGAGTCACGTCGAAAGTTCCGTCGGCAAGAGCGCTCTTTTCCTTCAAGAATGCAAAGACCTCGTTAGCGGAGTTTGCATCGGTGCTGTGAACGGATCCGCATCCGAAAAGATAACCGATGTTATTTTTCTTCATGTACTGCCCCAGTCCTGCCCAAAGCAGAGAGATCACGGATCCGTCTCTGTATTCGGGATGAACGCAGCTGCGTCCGATTTCCGCAGGTTCTCTTTCCAGTTCATAGATTTTAGTGATGTCGAATTCGTTGTCTGAATAAAAGCCGATATTGGCTTTCGCAACGCTTCTGCGGAGAATGCGATAAGTTCCTACGATCATATCGTCGCGGTTCTTATCCACAACGATCAAATGATCGCAAAATAAATCGTATTCGTCGCGGTCCTTACGGGTCGCCGCGGATTGAGGCAATCCTTCTCCCAATTCCAAATTAAATACGTCGTAACGCAAAGCTAGAGTTCTTTCGATCTCCAACTGATTCTCCGCTATTCTTACTTCAAGCTTACGCTCTACTTTTTCCTTTTTTTGGACTGTTCCTGATCCCATTGTCGTCCTTTTCCTTTTATAGTAGGATAGTTCTATCTATCCATGGGAATCGTTACATTTGGATTACGTGGGAAAGAAATTCCGGTGACTAGGCTATGGGAACGTTGCGAAAAATCAGCCGGCCATTCTGCGCAAAGAAGCCAATTTACGGACATAATCGCCTAGGAATTGTTTTCCTTTCGCGTCCACTTGCGTAAACTGTAGACCGAAAATTCCTTCGGCTTCTTTGGAAGCGCTTAAGTGTTTGATAAGACCCATCGCTTTGAAAGGTTTATATCCGGGAAGAGAAACGACCAATTCCACGGAAGAATGGATATCGTATCCGGAGAATTTATGCGGAACCCGAACCGCCATACCGCCTTGGCTCACGTCTTGGGCTAAAAGAATTTCTAAGAAACCGTTGCCCATCAACTGCAACTGGACGGGCTGTTTTGGGAAAGGGACTACCCTAACTTGCTGTCTCTTATCCATCCAAGGATCCTCCGGAAACAAGGATAATAGCCAAACCTACGCTATTCTTAAATATGACGGGAGAATAAAATCGGATCCCGCGCAAAAATAATTCCGTAACGGACGTTTGAAATAGTCCTAAGTGTTTAGTCCTAATTCGTCCTCGGCCCCTTCCAATAGGGACAATTTATAAGTAGATGCGAGCTTCTGAACTTTCTTCTGGAACTTGCGATTGAATACGAAGAAATTCAAAGTCTTTTCCAAAAAGAGAATCATCTCTATCGGTTTCCATTCTAGAATCCCTCTCTTCGCATCCATGATCTTACCGCTTTGCAAGAGAGTGGAGATCGCACGAATGGAATGTTTGGGAAACGCGTTCTTCAGAGCCAAGAACATCGCCTTGGATTCGGGTTCCAAAAAATGGAACTTGCGTGAGAATAGAACAGCGTCGTGAAAATACTCGGGACGAATCACGGCCCCGTTCAATCTCAAAGAGATAATCAGGAATCCTATCAGATCCGACATCTCCTGAAAAATCCCGAGCCCAGGAACGTCCTGCCCGGGATATAATCTAGTCAACTCCTTACCCTTCTGTTTCGGATGACGTGTCTGTAGCCAATTGATGACCAGATACTTTTCCTTGAAGTAGTAATCGTTGATACTGATCCTATATTCCTGGATGCTCAATCTTAGATGGACTAGAATTTCGTTCTGCCAGGAGAGTGTCACCTTCTGATAGGTATCGTCGCTTCCGGATAACTCCAAAGAAAGAGAATCGTAACCTCTCTTCTTTAACTCGGATATGACTCCGGTGATTTCGAAGAGTTCCCAGACGCTTTCCCTAGTAAGAGAATGGAATAGAACGCCGGAATCGGCCATATGAGAGTCCACGGCCGCACAAAGGAAGTCGTCGTAAACGAAATCGAAGAAACGCGGATTATTGTACGCAACTCTAGCCATGAGGATCTTTCGCTTTCTTCACAGCCTGTCAGATTTCACCCTTTTTTCAAGGAAATAATACCGAGAGAATCCGACCTAGAAATTATCAATTCTAGGAACGAGCGAAACTAAACGCTCGTTCTAAAGTCCTTGTATGCTCTAAGTACCGAGTCAGGCGCTTCGGTTTGCGGATAATGACCGATACCGTGAAACTCGTAGATCTTTGACTCGGGTCGAAACTCTCTCAGTCGATCCACAACATGCTTTCCACTCACCGGATCGGCAAGACCGTCTGCGAACGCGAAAGGAACGGGACAGTCTAGAATGGAACCCACCCATCTATCCCTGAAACTTTTTCTTTCTCTCATGTAACGGATCAGCTTATGGTAAATCGCATTTCCTCCTCCGTTACTGACGCATTCCCAAAAACCGTCCAATTCTTCCTGACTGGGCTTTGTCGCCGCACCGAAGATTTCCGTAAAACTCTTACGAAACGATGCCTTATTGATCAGACGACTAAAGAGAAAACCGAAAGGACCGTTCAATAATTTCTGCACAGCTCTAGGTTTATGTGTCTCGGGAAAGATCCCTCCGTTTAATAAAAATACGGAAGCTAATTCTGGACCGCCTATTCTTTGTCCGGAAAGTTTTTCCCTATAACGTGCTATCAATTCCTGAGCCACCGTATCTCCCAAGTCGTGGGCGAGAATATGCACTTTCTCCACGCCCATTTCTTGTAGGAAGTCTTCCGCCTGGTCGGCGTATTCGAAGATGGAATACCTTCCTGATTTGGGTTTTTCGGAGAATCCGAAGCCCAGATAATCGAACGCGAACAATTTATAAGAATGTGATAATTCTTCCCAGATATCCTTCCAATCCCAAGAAGAAGTGGGAAATCCGTGCAATAATAAGAGAGCCTCTCCTTCTCCGGAGGTTCTATAGAATAGTTTCTTTCTTTTCCATTCGAAGAATGAGCCCGCTGCCTTCCAGGCCAAAGCGTGGGTTCTCCAAAGAGATTGTTGCGACATGATTGCCTCCCGAAAGCGGAACTATTGTATTCGGACTCTTATGACTTGGAAAGTGGAAAACAAAATAAGGATTAATCCAAGGCATCCAAAAGGTTTTCTAGGAAAACTTTCCTTTCCTTGCCTTCCGGAAACTTTCCTATCCCGGCACCCAAATTGTCTCTCAGATGGGAAATCTTCGCGGTAGCGGGAATGACGCAGGTGACCCCGGGATGAGAGAGCAGATATTTCAGAAAAATCTGAGCAAAGCTCGAGCAATCCCATTGTTGAAAATATTCCGGCACCGTCTTACCTTTAGACCTTCTGAACAACGCCCCTTCTTCGAAAGGGCGATTGATTAGGACCGCGATTCCGTTCTCTTGCGCGAAGGGGAGAATCCGATTCTCCGCCTCTCGAGTAATGACCGAATACGGGATCTGTAAAAAATCCGGCTTTTCCTTATTTGCGATTCTCTCCATCTCTCCGAAAGCGGAGGAGGTAAAATGAGTTAGCCCGATATAACGAATCCGACCTTTGTCCCTCAAGGTCCTTAAAGTCTTGAGATGAACCTCGGTATCGAGTAAATTATGGATTTGGAATAGATCTATCTTATCGGTCTTCATCTTCCGGAAGGACGCTTCTATCTGGGACTTACCGGAAGTTTCTCCCCGAGTCCAGACCTTGGTGGCCAAGAAGAATTTTTTACGATCCTCTTCGGACAAATTCCGGGACAAAAGTCCGAAGATCTCCTCGGATCTACCGTACATAGGAGAAGAATCCAAAACCCTTCCGCCTCTTTGGATAAATTCGGAAATCACTTCCTGCAATGGAGCGAGAGAAGAAGGATCCGGATCCACGTCCAGAGTCTGCCAAGTTCCCAATCCTATCGCAGGAATCTCTTCCCCCGTTTTAGGAATTTTCCGTTTCAGCATGGAAGGAGCTCCTTGTTTCGTTTGGGCAAATACGGATCGATACGAACTACCGCTCGCCGCAAGTCCTAGAAAAACTGCAGCGGACCTCTTCAAAAATTCTTTTCGGTCCAGAGGCGATTCCATCTTTTTTCCGGAATTATTTAAGGCATACACCGGCCCGATTTACAAGCACGGAATTCTGATATCTAATGAGCCTCGTCCCAATTCTTTCCGAATTTACCTTCCACCTTAATCGGCACGTCCAAAGGCATCGCATTCTCCATAAGTTCCTTGGCCCGATTCATAAACTCGTCCTTCTCTGACTTATGAACCTCGAATACGAGTTCGTCGTGAACCTGTAGCAGAAGCTTGGATTTCCACTTTTTCTTTTTGATTTCGTCGTGGATATGGATCATCGCGATCTTGATCATATCGGCGCAAGTGCCTTGGATAGGAGTGTTGATCGCCACCCTCTTTGCGGCCTCCTTGGCTTGCCTATGCGTGGATACGATATCCGGAACGGGTCTCCTTCTTCCTTTTAACGTCTCCACATACCCGTTCTTTTCGCAGAATGCGATCGTATCGTCCATGTACTTCTGTACGCCGGGATACTGGGTCAGATATCGATCGATAAAATTCTTGGCTTCTTCCCTGGAAATTCGGAGATTACGGCTCAGTCCGTAAGGAGTCACACCATATATTACGGAAAAGTTAACTACCTTGGCCTTGTCCCGCATCTCATGGGTAACCAGATCTTCCGAAACCCCGTAGATCGCCGCCGCTGTTCGCTTATGGATATCGATTCCTTTCTTATATGCGTCGACCATGGCGGCATCCTTGGAGATATGCGCCATGATCCTAAGCTCTATCTGAGAATAGTCCAGACTCAGAATTTCGAAGTCCTTGACCCCGGCGATAAATCCCTTACGGATCAACCTGCCTTCCTTTTCCCGGATAGGAATATTTTGTAAGTTAGGATCCGTGGAAGAAAGTCTACCCGTCGCAGCGATCGTCATATTGTAGCTGGTATGGATACGCGAGTCCTTAGGGGAAACCATGGTGGGCAAGGTATCCACATAAGTTGAGAGAAGTTTGGTGTATTTTCTGTAATCCAATAATTTCTCAATGATGGGATGCTCGCCTAGTAATTCCTCCAGAACCTCGTGGTCGGTGGAATAACCGGTTTGCGTCTTTTTGACCACTCTTAAGCCAAGATCCTCGAAAAGAATCTTTTGCAATTCCTTGGTAGAAGAGATATTGAATTCCTTTCCGGCAAGCCTATGAATACTGCGGATCGAGTCCTTGATCTCTCTCTGAAAATCCTTGGAAAGTTCCGCAAAATAGGAGGTATCGATCGCGATCCCCGCCTTTTCCATCTCCGTAAGCACGGGAAGAAGAGGCATATCTATATCCTTAAAAATAGACTCGACGCCCGACTGCTTCAAAGACTTTCTAAAAACATTATATAATCTTAAGGTGATATCGGCGTCCTCCGAAGCGTATTCGGAAACTTTTTCCAATTCCACTTCCCAAAGATTCTTCTTGTTCCGCCCTGTTCCTACCAGATCCGAATATTCAATGGTCTTGTAATTCAGATAATCCATGGCCAGATCGTCCATATTATGGCGACGGCCTTCCGGCTGTAGAGCGTACGAGGCTAACATAGTATCGAATACTATATTCTCCACTTGGAAGCCGTGATTCTCTAGGACGATCATATCGTACTTTATATTCTGCCCGACCTTGGGTATCGAGGGTTCGGAAAGTACGGGGTTTAAAATTTCACGAACCTGGTCCAGGGGAAGAAGTTGATCGCTGAACAATCCCTGGGAATGAGTGACAGGAATATAAAAACCTGTTCCTTCTTGGTTACAAAGAGAGATCCCCAAAAGCTCCGCGTCGAAAGGATACTGGGAGGTCGTTTCGGTATCCACCGCGAGTATGGGAGATTTTTTCCAGGCTCGGGCCAATTTTCCCAGTTCCTCGATACTCTCTACTCGTTTATAAATTCCTTTTTTAGCCGCGGGTTTTTTCGAATCGTTCGCCTCAGGCTCATCTGTAGGAGGTTCCTTTCCGACGGATTTGGCGAGATCCCTGGATAGCACATTGTATCCTTGGGATTTCAGATAACGAATGGAATCGTCGGAAGTATAATCGGGAACCTTGAGATCCTCCTCTCTTATCCCCACATCTAAATCCCTGCGAATAGTCGCGAGCTGTCGGGAGAGAAAGGCGCTTTCTTTGTGTTCGGTCAGCTTGGTCTTCATACCCGGATTCTTGATATCGTCCAGATGCTTGTAGACTCCTTCCAGATTCTTATATTCCTGGATGAGCTTGGACGCTCCCTTTTCCCCGATTCCTTTTACGCCGGGAATATTATCAGAAGTGTCTCCGACAATCCCCATATAATCGGGAATCTGTTTCACGTCGATTCCGAGTTCTTCCTTAACCCATCCGGAATCGATCTCCACGAATTCGGTGACTCCTTTCTTTCCTCGGAGCATTTTAATATTCTTTTTTTCTAATAATTGGTATAAGTCTTTGTCTCCGGAGAATATTAGGACTTCCTTCGCCTTGGATTTATAGGTCTCGGTTAAGGTTCCGATGATATCGTCGGCCTCATGTCCGTCCATTTTCAGTATCTTGAAGCCCAAAACCTTAAGGGTGTCCATGATTTCATGCAATTGAGGACGTAGGTCCTCAGGCATGGGTTTTCGGTTCGCTTTATATGCGGAGAATAGCCCCCCTCTCTCCAAGGGTCCTCCCGGATCGAAAGTCATGGCGACGTGAGTGGGAGTATAATCTTCCAATAGTTTGAATAGCATCCGGAAAAATCCGAAAACCGCGCCGCTAGGCTGCCCGGTTTTGGAATTCTTCAAATTGGAGGCGGCAAAGGCATAATAGGCCCGAAACGCGAACGCGTGTCCGTCGATAATGAGTAACTTCTTCATGCTGCGGCTCCCGGTTTATTCTTCGAAGAAGAATACAATTCCTCTCCCAAAAGACTGTAGTACGCCAATTCCGTCTTCTTAATTGTATTCTTCACGGAGAATCTCTTCACTGATTCCTTGTTAAAGGTTCCCATAGACTTTCTTAATTTAGGATCTTCTAATAGAATTTTATAATGTTTTGCGAGAGAGGCCGAATCTCCCACGGACGCAAGAAAAGCCCCCTTTCCTTCGGTCAGCATTTCGGCGATGCCTCCCCCCCTGGTAGCGACGACGGGCAATCCCGTAGCCATCGCATCCAATACGGAGGTCCCGAGTCCTTCCTCCTTGGAAGTCAGAGTGAAGATATCGAATAGGGAAAGTAGCTCCGGAATATCGTCCCGGAACCCCGTAAAAATCACCTTATCCAAAAGCTTTCTTTCGGATGCGATTCCTTCCAACTCTTTCCTAAGGGGTCCTTCACCCACGATCAATACCTTGAACTTCTTATCCGTCTGTATCAGAGAGAGAGCGTTCAATAGCGTCTTTTGGTCCTTATGATCGACTAACGCGGCCACGTTTCCGATCACGATCTCGTCCTTCTCGATCCGGAATTCCTTTCTCAAGAGGGACGGATCCGGTTGCTTCTTGGACTGGGCCAGATCGACACCGCTATAAACGGTCACTACCTTGGAAGGATCGATTCCTCCCTCCAAAAGTATCTCTCGGATCTTATTCGAAACGGAGAGAAAAAGATCCACACGATCCGAAACGTATTTTCTTTTGCTGAACCAGTTCTTTCTGATCTTAAAGTCCACTCTTCTGGAAACGACGAGCTTAACATCCGGCAGTTTATCTTTGGCCATCCAGGCGATGGAATGCGCCTTTGCGGTATGCGCATGAATAAGACGGATCCCTTTTTCGGCGATCAGTTGCCGGAGCGCTTTTACGGAGCCGAAGTCCCATTCTCCTTTTAAAGGGAGAGTAACTGTAGGAAGTCCTACTTCTTGGCAGCGCGATTCCAAAGCGGAACCAGGACGGCAAAGTATGAGTTGAGAAATTTTGCGTTTTTTTAAACCTTCTGCCAGAAGAAAAAGCTGCCTTTCTCCTCCTCTCCAGCCGGTTTCCGTGTCGATATGAAGAATCACCCGATCAAATTGGTCCTGGAGCGAGAATTCGGCAAGGATTACGTCTTTCCGCCTAAGGAAAAAAGTCCTGGACAAGTGAAATTCACTTTAGTGATAATTATTTCATTATAACAGAGGAAAAGATATGTGTGAATTGCTCGGAATGAGCGCAAATGTTCCTACAGACATCTGCTTTAGCTTTACCGGTCTTGCCCAAAGAGGAGGAAAAACCGGGCCGCATAAAGACGGATGGGGGATCGCATTTTATGAGGGTAAGGGATGCAGAGTCTTCCAGGATCCCCAACCCAGCGTAGATTCTCCTCTGGCGGAACTCGTTCGCACCTATCCGATCCGGAGTCATATCGTAATTTCCCATATCCGAAAAGCGAATCGGGGCAAGGTGGATCTGAAAAATACCCATCCTTTCCTTCGAGAACTTTGGGGAAGCTATTGGACCTTCGCTCATAACGGCCAGTTGAAAGGGATTAAAAAGGAAGCTTTGGGAGATTATCTCCCTGTAGGAACAACGGACAGCGAGTACGCTTTTTGCTGGATCCTATCTAAATTAAAGAAGAAGTTTCGCACCCGTCCGAAAGACGAGAATCTGCTCTCTTCCGAGATACGAATTTTATTGTCTCAGCTTGGCAAAAAAGGCGTTTCGAATATTCTACTCTCCGATTCCAAATTTCTATTCGCCTATTGCTCCACGAAATTGGTTTATATCACCCGAACAGCACCTTTCGGAGAAGCGCGACTGATCGACGCGGATATGACCGTGGATTTCAGAAAACATACCGGGCAGAAGGATGTGGTGACGGTACTGGCAACCACTCCTTTGACACAAAACGAGATTTGGACCAGTTTCCTTCCCGGAGAATTCCAAGTATGGAAAGAAGGAAAACTGATCTTACGTTATGCCTGAAAGTTTCCGGATAGAGAAGCTTCGGATCTTAAATAAAATTCTTGCTTACAAGAGTTCTCTCGCATTTGCTTAGGATCGGCTTTATGAAAAAGATACTATTCTTCTCTATTTTAATTTTATCATTCTCCGCATCCGCTCAGGAACCCGAAGCCGAAATCCAGGCGTTGATTTCCAGTTTGGATTCCTGCAAAAATTGCATTTTTATCCGAAACGGATCCGAGCACAAGGTTCCGGAAGCCAAGGCCCATCTTTTACGCAAATACGAGGCTGCCAAAAAGCAAATCCACAGCGCGGAGGATTTCATTCTAGGAGTCGCAAGTAAATCGTCCATCACGGGAACTCCCTACAAAATCAAAACCGCGGACGGAAAAGAAATGGAATCCGAAAAATGGCTTTTCGACAGACTCAAGGAAATCCGAGCCAAATCCCCCAAAAAATAGGCTGAAAAGGAGAATCTTGACCTTTTCTCATCGGTTATACATTTTAGGCGTCCCTCGTCCTATAATTCGGTGGTATTCTTTTCATGAGATCCCAACTCGCTTTTCTCGCTCTGATTCTTTCCATTCTAGGCTGTTCCTCTCCTAATTCCAACCCCATGGACTCCGCAGCACTTTTACTTTCCATTTCGTCGGAGCAGACTCCGACTCCCTTTACGGTAGTCGCCACAGGACAGCAGGCGAAATTGGATGCAGTGGAACAAACCGCGACGACGAACGCATTCTGCACCGCCTTGGGTTCTTTTTATTGGGAAATCGGAGATAAGAACGGCAGTTACGGATTTTCCTCCGTAGCCGGATCTACGAATGCGAGTACCTCTATGCTCATCGCTTCCGCATCCAAATGGATATGGGGAGCTTACGTTTTGCAGAAAGTGGGAACTCCTGGAACTAACGAAAAAAGCTATCTGCGGATGTTATCGAATTATGATAATCTTTCGGACAGTTCCTGCAATCTCACTCTGACGGTTAACGCATGTTTTACCGCAGGTCCCGGAAACGACGGCACCAATAATAACAATTATTTGGATTCGGCAAACGCAAACAAGTACTACTATAACGGCGGCCATTTCCAAGCGTATGCGGTCTTGAACCCCAGCGGTTTAACTCCTTCTCTCACGAATTTCACCCGAGCACAGTTGGCTGCGGAAGTGGCGAATACTCTCTTTAGTGGCAGTAATCCCGGCATATCCTATGCGGTTCCGCAACCCGCAGGAGGAGTGATCACTAACGCTTCCGTGTACGCTTCTTTCCTGAGAAGAATATTGAATTCGGATATCACGATGGGAAGCTATTTGGGGGCGGATCCCGTAGTCACTCATCCGGATAAGAATCCGACCGCCGCGGCCTATTCTCCTTTTCGCATCACAGCTACCCAGGAAGAAACGCATTATTCCTACGGACATTGGATAGAAGATTCCACCGGAAACGACGGATCCTATAGTAGTCCGGGAAAATTCGGATTCTATCCTTGGATCGATCCTTCTAATTCCACTTACGGGATACTGGCGAGATACTCGACTTCCGGGTTGGCCTATCTGCAATCCGTTTATTGTGGGCGTTTATTACGCAAAGCGTTCCAGACGGGTGTCGCTCAGTAGCCTCGAGTCGACCTTACTCTGTAACGAAAAAGTAATCTCTCCTTCACAGTTTAGATACAGGATTTTCCTACACTTTAAATCCGATGATTCCATCGGCTTTTCCAACTAGCGTCCCCAAAGCGGGACCCTTCCGGATCTTAGTGGTTACGGAAACCTTCCCCCCCGAAATCAACGGAGTGGCAAAGACATTACACCGTATGTTGGAGGACCTTCTCCAAAGAGGACATGAAATTATCCTGGTAAGACCGAAGCAAACCCCGAACGATATGGCCACCGCCAACGGAAATTATAGAGAAGTTCTGGTCCGAGGCGCTAAGATTCCTTTTTACGAGGACCTGAGATTCGGATTTCCGGAGAAGTACCTTCTACGCAGACTCATACAATTCGAAAAACCGGATTTAGTCCATGTCGTTACGGAAGGGCCTCTCGGTTGGTCCGCTGTAAGAGCGGCCAGACATGTGGGAATTCCCGTAGTGAGCGATTTTCGCACTAATTTTCATGCTTACGCTAAATACTATAAATTCGGATTCGCAGGCAAACTCGTTCATAATTATTTGAGAGGATTGCATAATAGAACCCAAGCGACTCTCGCACCTACACAGCAAATCCAAGGAACTCTTTTGGCATCCGGATATGAAAATGTGAAAGTGGTTTCCAGAGGAATCGACTCGGATCTATTTCATCCCGCAAGAAAAGACTCCAAACTCAGAAAAGAATGGGGGCTAAACCAGAACGATTTAGCGGTTCTTTATGTGGGAAGACTCGCTCCCGAAAAGAATTTGGATCTGCTCATAAAAGCCTTCCGAAAAATCCAATCCAAGAAAGCGAATGCTAAGCTGATTCTGGTAGGCGACGGTCCTTCCAGAGAAAAATTAAAAGCGGCTCACCCCGATTTCATCTTTAGAGGAATGCAAAAAGGAAAGGAGTTAGCGAAACACTACGCAACCGGCGATCTTTTTCTATTTCCGAGTCTGACGGAAACTTTCGGAAACGTGGTTGTGGAAGCCATGGCTTCGGGACTTCCTATCGTAGCATACGATTATGCCGCAGCCAACCAACACCTGAAGCACGGAAAATCGGCACTCTTATCCGCATTCGATAAGGAAGAGGAATTCGTAGAGCAGGCCTGCCTTCTTGCGGAGAATTCCTCTCTCGCGAAAAAGATAGGCGCGAGCGCCAGAAAAGCCGCAGTCCATTGCAGTTGGGAAGACGTGACGGATCATTTGGAAATGATTTATTCCAAGGTCTCCCTCTCTCAGAAAAAGAGACAAAGATCCAAAAAAGCGGCGAGGCTTAAAGTCGCCATCGCACGTTAGAATTTTATAAATTTATCGGGGAGAAAGGATCCCTCCCCGATGATCCGTCTTCAATAATCGAAAATATGATCTATCTGGATTCCGTTCTTCTGGCAATCCAAGATCACGGTATGCAATTCCTTAACGGGAAGGATAAGAGCGGTCCTGTATAATCCCGGCTCGGTAAGAATCGGCCAACTGTATAGAATGTCCCTGCCCTCCCATTTTTTATCTTCCGGAGCGATCACAGTCATTACGATTTTTTGATTCCCCGCGATCTCTCTAAAGGAGATTCCTTTTTTTACGAGTTCGGGAACTTCTCTGGTAAACGGTTCGTATCTAGGAATGGAAATGACCTTGCTCTCTCCCTTATCATTCACCCAGGCGAGAATTTGAAAATTCTCTGCTTCGTAAACGGCACCGGTCCCGAGTCCGATCAACCAACCGTAAGCGGCCTTCACCAATAATTCCGTAGAAAAGAAGAATCGTCTCTCCCAACGTCGAATGAATCCTGCCGAGTCTCCGTCTTGGATTCCTTTGAACTCTATAAACTTTTCATAAAACGGATATTCGTACCAAGGACGAAATCTTACGAAATCGGTGTAATCCTGGGCGACCCATTGCATATACGCTTCCACTTTTCGGTCGGAAGTGATTTCCTTCCTACCGTCTATCCATTCCGTCAGGACTCCGATCGTATTTTCATACAGACTCTTGAGAGCCAATTCTCCGGAATAACTGACTCCTATCACGCAAATCATGAGGTGATATCCCCAATTGGTTTCGTAACCTGAAGTTTCCGAGATCACATGACCGTACATTTTCCAAAATTGGGAAATACTCCCGAAATAAGGAAACTCGCTGGGGGGAGAATGCTTTTGGAATTTGGCGTATTCGTCCGAACTGAATACTATATACCATTCCGGAAGGGTTAAAAAGGTCTGGTCTTCGCTACGCGCATAGGATTTATTCGCTTCCAAATCCAATCGAATCGCTTGGTCCTTAGGATTGGGATAATAGTATTTATCCCAAAGCTTATTTCTAAACTTATACTCGGGATCCAATTTCCTTTTTAAATCGAAGAATTTTTCGGAATTAGGATAAGCCGCCAAGAATTGTGCCTGGCTCGCATGGGGTTGATACGGAAGATAATAACTTCCTCCTACTGAAACGGCCGCATCCACGAGTTCCTTGGTCCAGACCCCTACTTCGTTTTTAGCGGCCGGATAAGTCCTTTGTTTATAATAAATCACGAATGCGAATTCTTCCGAACGAGCCCAGGCCAGATAAGAACCCGAGTCCTTATAAGCGTGGCGTATGGAAATATTCATCACGTTGGCGTCGTGTCTTTGTAGGATCTCCCTCATCTTAGGATAGAACTCGTCGAATTTCTCCACGGGAACGAAATATTCCTGGAGCACGTACGTGCTAAAAATACGATTCGGGGGTTCCAATTCTTTTACGTCGTAACTGGCCTCGAAGTTTCTCCAAACGATTCTTTTTCCTTTCGTTAAGAGCGGATCCAAAACGTATTCGCGTAGTTCCTTGCCGTAAGGTAATTCCGTGAGCCAGAAATAGACTAGATTTTCCAACCAATAGGTTTCCTTTACCGGTACCAATCGATCCGGAACGGTTACGGGCTCTTCGGTTTGGGACCAAGTGACTGCGTTCACATTCTCATAAGCCGGCGGATAAATATCCGCGTTGTGAAAGATGGCTTTGGAATCGGTTCTGA
The DNA here is from genome assembly GCF_000306115.2 of Leptospira wolffii serovar Khorat str. Khorat-H2. NCBI lineage: Bacteria > Pseudomonadati > Spirochaetota > Leptospiria > Leptospirales > Leptospiraceae > Leptospira > Leptospira wolffii. Next base: position 23,183 of record NZ_AKWX02000016.1, on the reverse strand, counting down.
TATTCTCGAAGAAAAATCTCTTATAGTCGGTAATCGGCATCTTTTGGACGGACCGGGCCACCGCCACATTGTCTACCAATTCCAAGGTCGCTTCGGTGATGATTCCGATTCCGCCATATCCGCCTATCGCCCCGTAAAAGATTTCCGAATTCTCACTTGGACTTGCATTTACCAATTTCCCGTCCGCTAATACGACTCGGATGGACTCCACGGAAAGAATCATAGGTCCGTATCCTATATATCTCCCGTGACAATTCACACTCAAGGACCCTCCTATCGTGAAATTGGAGTAAGTCTGTTTAATCATTACGGAAAGATTATGCGGATCTATATATTCCTGAAGATCCCTCCAAGTGATACCGGATTGAACTACGATTCTTTTTTTCTGAGCATCCAAGGACAGTATCTTGTTGAAGGATCTCATATCCAAGAAGAGAGCATTCTCTGTGGCGATTTGCCCACCCATGGAGAATCTGCCTCCACCGATCGAAACGGGCCCCTTATGCTCCTTTACCAATATTTGGATCTCTTCTATAGTTTTAGGAGTCTCCACCCTATATACAGGAATGGGGTTGATCTGAGTCACATCATTCACCAGGACGGGACTTGCGTATGCGGCCCAAACAAGGGCGATATATAAGATTAAGAATTTCTTCATTTTGTTTTAACGAATGCCATCAAAGTATTTTTAGTGGGATCTCCTTTCTGGAGATATTGGTTCCCTACGGATTTGAATCCGTATTTATGAAGCCTTTCCTGGATTTGTTCCACCGATGTGAAATTCCGGATTTGGGTCGAGGTTTCCGTCCAGGGAATTTCCAAACCCGCATTGTATACATCGTGTGCCAGAGAAACGATGTATCTCAAATCCTCCGAATATACATTATGGTCTCTTAATACAAGTTTTCCACCCGGCCGGATCACCCTAGCGATCGAAGACAGGAAACCGTCAAGTTTCTCGGCAGGAGAATGGTGAAAACCGATATAATTCGTGACCAGATCCAGGCTCTCAGTCTTGATATGTTCGGGAGAAATCGGATCGTAAATCCCCAATTGTATGAACTTTCCCGCCTTAGTGAATTGCCCTCTTTCGACAAGATCCTCGGCACGGTATTTGGGCTCCACGTCGTTTAAGATATAAATCTGTCCGCCCACTCCGACTTTCTTCTTGAGATCCTTTACATATCTTCCTGTGGTTCCGATCTCTAAATAACCGTCGAATTTCCCTTTGTTTCCGAGTATTGCCGCAGTCTGCCGGGACATTTCCTGTTTTTGCTTTTTCAGGGAAGGAAGAGCGTAAGTGATAACGCCAATGAACGGTTTGATTTCCGGAAGCCTGGAAAGAATCGCCGCATAGATCTCCGCGTCGTTTTTTTTGGATTTTACGATATCCAGTATCAGGCTATGAAACTGATCTTCGGGATAGAGATGGTATACATTCTTTAAAAAAAGATAAAATTCCTCCCTTAGGCTCGCATTCAGATATACGGATTGGAAATTGGATTTAGGATCCGCTCCCGCTTCAGCCTCCGCGAGCAAACGGGGAGCCAGACCCGCCACAAATAAAACTAGAACGGATTTAAGGAATCTCTTTCGACTGATTTCTTGCATGAGATGCGTTACTTCCTTTATATGTATGGAATGTATCGCATCAGTTAACGAACCTTGCCAACAAAGTCGAGAAAAACTCGAAAAAGCACGAAACAATTCCCCAAAGGAATAGAAAAAAATTCTTAACTCCCCGCCTCCCAAATGTCTAAAAGAATTCACTCAACAAAACGTCACATCAGGCAGCACCAAGTTTATATCGAGGGGCGGTCCCCGAGTGACGCGAAGCGTTGTATCGAGGGGAAAAGCGCAAGGTATCCGTAGAACCGCGAAGCGGGTCCGAAGGACCGAGCGAGACTTCGCGAGTTCGGAGGAGACCGACCCTTGCCGATCTCTTCGGCCATCCTCGTTTCATAAACTTAAGGCAAGGGATGCGCCCATATCGTAACAAAGATTTTTTCTAAAGAATCTTTTTTTCGCTTGTACTTTCCCTTCCCGTCCTATAATGACCTGCAAATTCTACGGCAAGAGGTACTCGCCTATGCTGAAATTTCCCGGTTCCCGCACCGAGTCGGAAAGGAATCAACCCTTCTCCACACGAGAAAAATATCTCGTTTCCCTAAAGATCGCCTGCAAGTCCTCGTTATCCCGACAAAAAAGGTTTAGAAACAAAAACAGAGAAAAAAGGCAGACCTCTTTCCCCTAGGGATCCTATCATGGCTTTCCATGGAAAGCTTGGATTCTAAAACGATTAGCCTTTGGATCATGGCGACTCTTTATACGATCGCCGGTATTCTTCACTTCGTGATCCCTAAATTTTATCTTAGGATCATGCCGCCTTGGATCCCTTATCACAAGCTCATGGTGCAATTGAGCGGCATCGCGGAAATCGCCTTGGGTATAGGACTCTTCTTTCCTCCTACAAGAATCTTATCCGCCTGGGGAGTGGTACTCCTTCTAATTGCGGTCTTTCCCGCAAATCTTTACCATTTCCAATCCAGAACCAAAAAGGATCCTCCTACATGGGCCCTAATTTTGAGGCTTCCTTTGCAGTTGGTCCTGATCTACTGGGCCTATACTTTCACCAACTAAAGCACCCTTTGCTCGGGCCTTTTCAGCCGAAAGGCCCTAAGGATCGTTATTGGCTTCGGCTCTTTCGGTTTTTTTTCTTTTCTCTCCTTCCGGTCGGAATAAAATTCTCCGAAAGATATTCTATGACACGCTTTCTTTCCCGTTCCCTGTTTCTTGTAGCACTTTGCGTCTCTTCTAGTATCTATGCGGAGGAAAGAGTTCTGGAAGGAAAGCTCCTACAATTCGGAAGAATGCTCCATTCCGGAGAGGAATTCGTACAAATCCTTTCCAACGATTTAAGCCCCGAATTATCCCGCCTCCACAATCACACCGTCCGTCTTCTCTGCCAGATGAGGGGTCAGAACTGTGAGCCGATTCGTTACGAAGTCGCTCCCTTCTCGGAGGCTAGAGGTCTTCCCGACTGGACCCTGAAGCGAATTCCGGGATACGTAAACCGAAACATGTTCGCATTCAATCCAACGGTGACTCCCGACGGCCAATCCTTGTATTGGACCGTATATGCAAAAAAAGGAAAGAGCGGTACCCAGAGAATTTGGTCCTCTCAAAAGGACGAGCAGGGATTCTGGTTGGACGGTAAGGAAATGTCCGCTCCTCTGAACAACGATCTGCATTCCGCGGTGATCGCCGTTCTTCCCAGCAATAACGAACTATTCGTATTCGGTTCCTTCGGAGACGACGAGGTGTTCAAGGCTATCCAAGAAGAATATTCCGAAAAACAAAAGGAACTCGCAAGAACCACCAAAGACGATAGGGAATTCCTCTCTAAGATAGAGGACCTGAGATACGAATATACCAGGAAATTGAACGCGGCCCAGAATAGAGTCCCATTATATAAGAGTTATAAAGATAAGGGAAACTGGTCCTATCCCAAACCCATACATTTTCCCGACTTTACGAATTTATATCGCAAGAACGACGCCTCCGTATTCGGCGGATCGACTCTTTCCTCCTCCGGTAGGATTCTTATCTATTCGGTCCAACAACCCGATACCAAGGGAAAATTGGATCTCTATGTGAGCATCCAAAAAGACGACGGAACCTTTCCTTTGGGAAAGAATCTGGGCGAAATCATCAATACGGAACAGGAAGAAACCGCTCCCTTTTTGGCGGGAGACGATCGCACTCTTTATTTTTGCAGCGACGGACATAGAGGTCTCTCCGTCTACGTAACGAAACGAATCGGAGACGGTTGGGACAAGTGGACCAAGCCGGTCGAAGTTTCCTCCAATCTGAAAGGCGTGAATTTCTTTTCCATTCCCGCTAACAGCAATTGGGCATTCGTCAGCAAGGAAGGCCAATTATTCATGGCTTATCTTCCCAAAGATTTCCGCCCTAATCCCGTCGTAGTTTTAAACGGTAAAGTATTGGACGAAGAAGGGAATCCTCTGGGTGCCGATATACATTACGAATCCTTAACACGTTTGGAAAAAAGAGGCAGCGCAAAAAGCGATGCTAAGACCGGATCCTTCAGTCTTATTCTTCCTTACGGAGAAAAATACGGATTCTACGCTCAGACGGAAGGACATCTTTCCGTTTCCAAGAATGTGGATCTGACGGAATCCAAGGATGTGGACGGAAAAATAGAAGTTGAGTTTCGTCTTCCTACCTTGGCGGTCGGCCGACAAATTCTTCTGAATAACCTTTTCTTCGAAACTAAGAAGTTTGATATTTCTCAGGACTCCGAGCCGGAGCTGGATCGTTTGGCTCAGTTTCTGAAATCGAAACCTAAACTCAAAATTTTAGTCGAGGGTCATACCGATAATGTAGGAAAGAAGAAGGACAATTTGGAACTTTCTGAAAATAGAGCGAAGGCGGTCGCGGAATATCTGAAAACCAAACACGGAATCGGAGAGGATCGGGTCCGAACCGTAGGTTTCGGCGATAGCCAGCCCGTTGCTCCGAACGAAACGGCGGCAGATAGGCAGAAAAACCGTCGCGTAGTATTACAAATCGTGGAGTAAACTCCGTTCGATTCCTTTTTTGTATCCCTCTTTCCTAAGAGTTCGGTTTTACCTTGAACTTTTACTTAGAAACTCCGAAGCTTGATTCGAATGAAAATAGCTGTGATCGGAAGCGGCATCGCCGGCTTAAGCGCATCCTGGTACTTAGGCAAAGAACACGAAGTCGTTCTGATGGAAAAACACCCTCTCGTAGGAATGGATGCCCACGGGACCGATTTGAACTCGGGGGGAAATTCGATCCGAATAGACGTCCCATTCCGAGCCTTTAAAAGAAATTACTATCCTTGTCTATTAGAACTTTATAAAGAAGCCGGAATCGAAGTTCGTCCTGTAGATTATTCCTTTTCCCTGAATTACGGGGACGGTACCACTTATTTCGGATTTTCCACCTGGGGATTCGGAGGAAATTTCCTACCCGTTCCTTATCTAGTCTGCTTTTCCAACGCCAGATCCAGAAGGATCCTTTCGGATGCGATTCGATTCTACGAGGATTCGGGTAAGGAATTGGAATCCCTCGGATCGGAACAGCTCACCATTTCCGAATTTTTGGAAAGGTTCGGATACTCTAAGGACTTCGAGAATTTATATCTGATTCCCATGTTTTCCACCATCAATACCTGCACCTCCGAAAGCGCTAAGAATTATCCCGCGGAAGCCGTCATAGGTTACCATTCCAGCGGCCTGAAGTTCCTACGTTTTCTGACGCCTCTAAAAGGTACTCGAGATGTAACCGAAAGGCTTTCTGCCAAAGCAAAGAACGTCCGCTTAAGCACCCACCCGAATAAAATCGTATTGGAAAACGGTAAAGTTCGTTTGGATTTCTCGGACGGCCAAGAATATTTCGATCGCATAGTCGTGGCGGCCCCAGCCAATCAGGCGGTTTCTATCCTACCGGACGAATATTCCCGCGAAAAGGAGCTGATCGCTCAACTGAAGTACGAAGCCTCCGAAGTGGTGACTCATTCCGATTCCAAATTCATGCCCAAGGACAAGAGACACTGGGCTCCCATGTGCTTCTCCCTTTCCGAGGACCAATCCGCTGCGACCGCCACCATTATACTGAATAAGGTTCTACCTTCCATGCGTGGAGGAGCGGTATTCCAAACCTGGAATCCATTGATAGAACCGCGTTCAGAACATATCATCAGCAGATCCAAATTCGAAAGGCCAGTGATCGATCTCAAATCCAAAAAGATCATAGAGGAACTTAAAGAATTGCAAAACACTTCCGGAAGAAAGGTATGGTTATGCGGCTCCTACGCCAGATACGGCATTCCTTTATTGGAGGCGGGAGTTTCCACCGCGTTGGACGTTAGGGACTGGGTAAACCGAAGTTTATAATTTTTGAATATTTATTTAGGTCTTCGAACCTTATAGATCCAATATTCGAAATGTTTTTTGATGGCCTCCGACCCTAGATAATCGGCCAGAATTTTATATCTGGTCTTCAATCTGCCCGGCATACCCGAATCCTTCTCTCTTGTTTTGGAAAGTAGGAAGTCCGAGAACCCTTCGAAAACGTAAGGATCTATCCTTTCCAACGCCTCGAACAGAAACCCTTGGGAAGAATAGGACTCGATGATCTTTTCCGCACTGGTCCATCCGCTTCTGGGCATTCTTGCGGCCCAGGCGATCAGAAAGCGTTTAGCATTTTCCCAGAATCCGATCCTTCTATCCGAAAGAAATATCTCGGTCGAAGAGAAAATCCCTCCCGGTTTCAGAATCCGAAAGATCTGGGATACCACCTTGTCCCTATTGGGGAAAAAATAAAAGCTGTCTAACGCGATTACCCGATCGAAATGCTTATCCGGAAATGCGGTCAATTTTTCGATCCCGCCTAAGATTAATTCGGGAGACCGGTTCGGATCCGAATATTTATTTTTAGCGAATTGGTATTGAGGCTTCGAGATATTTAAACCGGTTAGATGCTCGAAAGGAACCCCGAACTCCCTTTGCCAAATTCGGAATTGCTCCCCGCAACCGAAGCCTAGATCCAAGACCCTGGATTCTTCCGACAATTCTCCCAGCTTTCCCAGAACACGGGCCAGTTCCGCGCAGGCTTCTCCATAGCGGTTCGATTCTTTCCAGAAGCCCAGATTGGCCCAGGCCTCTCCTCCGGAATTCAAATATAAATGGGAAAGATCCGTTGGAACTCCCACATCGGAGCTCACAAGGGAAATCACGTCCGCAAATCCGGATTTTTCCGAATCGGAACTAGGAAAAGCGCCGGAATAACGGAAAACTTCTTTAGGAGACGGATCTCTTTCCATAATCGTTCGTCGGACGGAGGTTTTTAGTCTCTTCTCGCCGAACCAAGGTTATAGCAGATTACTTTCGAATGTCGAGAAGAATCGTATATCTTTCTGTCCGTCCCATCCTGACCCCAGGGTAGGATTGGTATGTGTCCGAAAGGGTCCGGAAACGAGGAAAAAATCCTTTCCATTCCCCTTATTAAACCGGAAAACTTACAGACGGAACCTTATGAATAAAGAAAGAATCTTCGCATTCCTAGCCTCCTTATACCGATACGCTAAGAAGAATTGGAAATCCATACTAAAGTATTCTACCATCGGCGGTATAGTCGTTGCCGCGTTCCTAATCGGAGGATCCTACGTAGTATGGCTTACCAAACAAGAAGACGTAGCTCGAAATCTGGAAACTTTCCAGAGAGAAGTATCCGATACTTACGATCCGAACGAAATCAAACCGATTCGGATTCTGGATAAAAACGGAAAACTAATCGGAGAATTTTCCAGAAGGAAATTCCGCCCTATCCGCACGGACAATCTTTCCCATCATGGTAATATTATCTGGGCCCTTCTCAGTTCCGAAGACCGGGATTTCTACCAACATAACGGAGTGAATTTCACCGCTCTAGCCCGGGCGATCGTGGTCAATCTCACCACTTTTCGCAAACAAGGGGGATCGACAATCACACAGCAATTGGCGAAACTCACTCTCGATCTAGGGGCGCGTAACGTATTCAATAAGCTGACCGAATTCTATTGTACTTTTTATCTGGAGAGCAAGTTCGATAAGAATACGATTCTTGCAATGTATCTGAACCGAATCTTTCTAGGAGAAGGAAATACCGGAGTAGAAGAGGCTTCCAGATATTATTTCAATAAGCCCGCCTACGAACTCACTCCCGCGGAGGCCGCCTTACTCGTGGGAACGATTCCCGCTCCTTCCAATTTCAATGCGGTTCGAAATCCAAAGATCGCTCTTAAGCGCCAGAAGATGGTGATGACCGCCATGGGTTCCAATAAGGATCTACATCCCAATCCAAAATCCATCGAAAAGGATTTCGAGAAGAAGGTGGACTTGAATGTTCGCAAGTTCCGAGCCGCTTACTCCGTGGAAGAAACGAAAGAAGAAGACGACAAAGTCGTAATCAGCTCCGAAATCGGAAAATACGGATTCGATAAGGACTTCACGATCAATTTGGCTCCGGATTTTAATTTCGGGATTCGCCAATTCGTAATCGATAATTTCTCAGAAATCGATCTAGAGAGTCGCGGAATGAACGTATATACCACCCTCGACTACGATAAACAAGATGCTGCGGAACGTTCCCTGAGAGAAGGAATCGAAAGCGTACGTAAAAAACTTACGGAAGATAAGGCGGCATTCATAAAAGCGGGAAGCAACGAAGAGGCCGCCCTCCAGAAAAAAATCATAGAGAATATGAACGGAAGTCTGATCTCCATCAATCCATCCAACGGTTACGTGGAGGCAATGGTAGGTAGTTACAAGATTTCTAATATATTCCGTTTAAATCGGGCGGTTTCCGCGGTCCGACAACCGGGTTCCTCGATCAAAGCCTTGGTGTATCTATTGGCCTTCGAGAAAAGATACGCGACCCCGACCTCCATAGTCACGGACGAACCGATCAAGATCCGAGGATACGCGCCCAAGAATTGGTACAAGGGGCACAGAGGGGCCATGCAAGTGCGCGTAGCTTTCGCCCAATCCGTCAACACAGTCGCGGTCAAATTCATGGATGAAATCGGAGTAGGAGATTTTCTCTCCACTCTAGGCAAAATCCTGGATCTGGATCGATCCGAATTGAACCGAAGATTCCAACCCAATCTAACTCTCGCCTTAGGATCCGGAGAACTTTCTCCCAAGGAATTGGCTACGATCTACGCTACCATCGCCAATTTGGGAAAAAAGGTGAAACCGATCGAAATACTAAGAATCACGGATTTCGAAGGCTCGGAGCTTTATTCCAGCCCTCCGATCAATCCTGCGGAAGCGGAACAAATCTTGGATCCGGTCGCATGCGCCATGACCTTAAATCTTTTGGAAGCCGTGGTTTCGGAAGAAGGAACCCTGAAAGTCGGCCTGAAAGACGGGGAAAAATTTCCTCTAGGAGGCAAGACCGGAACCGTTCAATCTCCTAAAGAGGCCCAAAAGCGTTGGGGAAAAAGAAAGGGAGTCCGTGACGTTTGGTTCGCGGGAGTGAACCCGAATCTAGTAACTACCGTCTGGGTAGGCAACGATATAGGAGCCCCGTTTCCGGGCTCTGGATCCGGGACCAGCGGAAATATCTGGTTCCGATACGTCTCCTACGTCGCTCGTACCATAGGATTCGGAGAAAGTCTCATTCCACCGTTTAACGGAGATTATGTGAAAGTCGACGTATGCGCGGAGACCGGAGGACTATTGTCCAACGAAGCCAATTGCAAGCACCCTCTACTCGGCCAATACTATTATGTGGGAGACCAACCTAGTTCTTCTACTCCCACGCCTACGAGTCAGGGAGAAGGCACCGCGTCCGGTTCGGAAGGTACCGACGCTTTATCCGATGAAGACGCAGTCGAATTGGATCTACCGGCTACTAGTTCGGATCCAAACGACGATTGATCGGAAGGTTTAATTCTTTTCCCATTAGATATAATTCATAAGGGGACCAAAGAAAAATCCAAGGGGCTTCTTCTCCCAAAACGAGAAGGGCCCTTTTTGCATTTTCCTTGGTATCGATTTTATCGGTGGATCGAACCTCTTTAAATATTCTCTCCATTTCGGGGTGGGAGAAGAAGGCTCGATTTCCCGCATTTCCGAATCTATCCCCGGCAAAAAGAGGATCCAAAAATGCCCAGGGTCCCGGAAAATCGGCATACCAAAAGAGAAGAGTTAAATCCCCTTTTCTTTCCCCGTTTTCCTTGTATAAGGCCGCTTTTTCCATCGGATTGATTTTAATTTTCAAGCCTAGTTCCCGCAAGTTTTCTACAATCGCGGCACCGTTCGCCTGATTCTCCTCGTCCCCCCTCATCCTGAAATCAAGAACCCTTTCCAATATGGCCGGATAACATGAGGATTTTATTAAGTATTCCTTCGCAAGATCCACGTCATAAGGATAGAATTCCTCCGTTCTTCCCAAGCTCGACGATACGGAACCGGGGAAAGGACCTACAGCAACTTCTCCCTTACCTTCCAGGAGAACCTTTACGATCAGCCTTTTATCGACCGCATAATTTAAAGCTTTTCTAAAATTCTTATCGAAGCAAGGATCGCCGGAGTTAATCGCAACGTATTGGACTCCGCCTCCCTTTCTGACGGAAATATCCTCTTCTTTCACGATCGAATTCCTCAGAAGAAAATTGGGTAACTTCATCCAGTCCAATTCTCCTTTGGAGTATAGAAACAAACCGGTACTTGCCTGAGGAAGAATCCGAAATAATATTTCCTTCGCGGAGGAAGTCTCTCCGTTCGAAACGATGCGTATGAAGTTATTTCGTTTCCATTCCGATAGACGAAATTCTCCGCAAGCCTTCTCCGGAGATTCGCAAAGAATCCAGGCTTGAGGTAGAGACAATTTTTCCAAGGCTTCCCGTAAGCCTCCCTCGAAATACAATTCTAGGGAGAATTGGGAAAGCACCCTTCCTCCTTTTAGAAAAGAATAAGCGCTCCTCTTAGGTCCTTGGACCGTTCTCAGTTTTTCCAAGGATTGCAGGACCGTCTCTGCGTAAACCGGAACGGAATTTGAAGAATTACGGTTAAATTCCAGAACAAGAGTTCTGGTGTTCGGGAGCTTTCCGTTTGCGATGGAGTATTTGGATACCAGGGAGGGTAGAATTTTACCTTCCGAATCCGTTTCGAATAATTTTCTAGTCAGATATTTCAGGACGATTCTTGAAGAGAGATCCGTGGACTGGATGGGGTCCAAAGAGATCGGATCCGAAGCGAGAGAAAATACCAATTCTCCCGGTTTTTTGGGCTCTCTTTGGCAACCCCAAAAAAGAAGGGACAAAAGAAGGAAAGCCAGGGAAAAGGTAAGAGTTGGTTTTGGAACTCCTACATTCGGATCCGGAGCCACGTCTAGAAACCTAGGATAAAACATTCCGGACCTATGAACGTCTATAGACGCCTCTTGGGGTATTCCTTCAAGTACAAATACAGATTAATCACCGGGATAGTATTATCTTTCCTAGTCTCCGTATTGAACGGAGCCTCTCTCACCAGTATCATCCCCATCTTCGACGCTATCGGCAAGGGCGGAAAAGCCGACTTCGAGATTTCACTCACGAAAAAAGACAAAGCTGTCTTGGAGAAAAAGGAGAAACAGGAATCCTTAGAGGGATTCGAAAAAGTCGAACTACTCCTTGCAGAGAGCAAGCTGAGCTTGAACGCCTATTTGATTTCCTTGCCTAAGGACAAACTCGTTCTGATGTTCTGTCTTTTCATCTTTCCCATCTATTTTGCCAAACTTCTGTTCCTGGCAGGCGCGGTATATTGCATTAATTCCGGAGGATATCTTGCCGTTCGCGATCTGAGATTGGAACTTTATTCCAAGGCTCAGGAACTTCCTCTCAATCATTTCGTGCAGGAAAAAACCGGGATCTTCATGAGTCGTATCATCAACGACGTGGAAGTCCTGGCCAAACTAATCAGCTCGGATCTCAAAGACGCGATCGTGGATTTCTTTTATATAATCACGCATTTGCTCATTCTTCTTTTCTTGAGTTGGGAGATGTTCGTCGCGGTGATCGTAGTAGTCCCTCTTATCATGGGTCCCGTGACATCCTTTGCCGATAGAATCAGAAAGGCGACCCGAAGCCAACAAGAGCGTCTATCTTCTCTGAACGGGCATCTGCAAGAAGTGATCTCAGGAATACGAGTGATTCGCGCGTTCTCTATGGAGAAAGCGGAGGCGGATCGGTTCTGGGAAATCAATAACGACTTAGCGGAAAAGACTTTCAAAGGACATTTTTACCACCAGATCGGTCCTTCTTTAGTGGAATTATCCAGCTCCATCGTCGCAGTTATCTTCCTGGGCTTCGGAGCCTATTTGATGGAACTCCGACAATTCTCTCTGGGAGACTTCATGGTATTCTTCCTTACCTTGGTATTTCTAACCAGACCGTTCAAGCAGATGGGGATGCTTTCCAATTCTATCCAAAGTGCCGTAGCCGCAGGAAACCGAGTCTTCGAATTATTGGACAGCGAAACCGATATCAAACAGCCTAAGAATCCGGTGTATCCGAAAAGACTTTCGGACGAACTAAGATTCGAATCGGTGGGTTACACATATCCGGGAGCGAGGACTCCCGCCCTTTCCGGTTTGGACCTGAGAGTTCCTAAAGGTGCAACGATTGCGTTAGTCGGAGCTTCCGGTGCTGGAAAATCCACGATCGTAGATCTGATACCTAGATTGATCGATCCTACGGAAGGGAGAATCGTTTGGGACGGAACGGATCTTAGAAATCTAGACCTCCCTTCTCTCCGCAAAAAAATCTCCATCGTCAACCAACAGGTGTTCCTATTTAACGGAAGTATTCGGGAGAATATATGTTACGGGACCGATAACGTTCCCGAAGATAAAATGAGAGAAGCCGCCGAACTGGCTTTCGCAAACGATTTCATTCTCTCCTTTGAGGACGGTTTCGATACGATTGTGGGAGAAAGAGGCGTAATGCTTTCCGGAGGACAAAGACAAAGATTGTCCATCGCTAGAGCACTTATCAATAATCCAGAAATTCTGATATTGGACGAGGCTACTTCCGCCTTGGATACCGAATCGGAAAGAATCGTCCAGCAAGCCTTGGAATCACTATACAAGAATCGGACGGTAATCGTAGTCGCACACCGTCTTTCGACCGTTCAAATCGCGGATACGATTTTCGCAATGGAAGAGGGGAAAGTGGTCGAATCCGGAAGTCATGCGGATCTGATCCGCTTGGACGGAAAATACAAGAAACTTTACGAGATGCAATTCGCCGAGTCCCCCGTCTAAGGTCGAAAATGCATCCGTTCGTCCGACTGATTCTCTTCCCTATTCTATTTCCTTTAAGTATTCTCTATCGAATCTTATTTTTCTTGGATCGCTTACGAACCGGGAAGAAAAAACTTCCTCAAGCTTTCGTAATCAGTGTGGGAAATTTCAGCGTAGGAGGAACGGGAAAGACCCCTTTCATCCTGCACCTCGCGAAACTTCTGACTATGAATTTTCCCGATTTTCCTATCGTAGTATTGAGCAGAGGCTACGGTTCTTCCGGATCCGGAACGAGAAGAGTCTCCGTCGACTCCGAAGCAAATGAAGTAGGAGACGAGCCTTTACTCATAAAGAAGAATCTGCCTTTCACCGAAGTATTCGTAGGAAGAAGCAGATACGAATCCTATTTCGAATTCAGAAAGGTTCTAGGAATTCCCGAAAACCGAAAAGTCTTCGTCCTTTTGGACGACGGATTCCAACACCATGCATTGGAAAGGGATCTGGATATAGTGCTGATCGATTCTACCCGACTGGATAAAAAGGATTTCGTTCTACCCCTCGGGCTCTTAAGAGAATCCTTTGGATCCGTCAATAGGGCCGATATCGTAGTCGCCTCCAAATTCGAGGAAAAATTCGAAAGATCGCTGGAACGATGGCTTTCCAAATACAAACCGAAGAAAATATTACGATTTTATTTTGTTCCTGAAGCGTTACAGCCCATCGTCGCTTCGAAAATAGTCTTGTCCCCTGGATCTCTGAAAAATAAATCCGTTTTCGCATTTTGCGGATTGGGAAATCCGGAACCTTTTTGGTCTTCCTTACGAAAATTAAACTTAGCAGAATTCGCATGTAAGGCGTTTGCAGATCACCGGGAATACTCGAAGGAAGATATACTCCGAATCTTAGAACTTGCTAAGGGAAAAGAGTATATCGTATGTACGGAGAAGGACGCGGTGAAACTCGTCGGGCTTGTCCCACCATCGGAATCGCAACGTTGGTTTTATCTAAAACTCACGACCAAGTTGGAAGAAGAAAGCATTCTGTTAGAATCCGTTCACGCTTTGACCGGATAGGGAGAGTTTCCCAACAGATCTGATATCGGATTCGGCCTTTGGATTTCCTACGATACATATCAAAGGAATTACAACTTCCAAGGAGACAACTTCGCGCTAGCCGCCAAATCGGGCGACGACATATCCCAGTCCGAGCAGGCACTCATCACAATCTTGCCCGAAATCTATATGCAAGCCTCGTAGGAAGAGGAAATACTAAGGCGAATTCGGTACAATTCGGAATTTCCAAGGCAATCAACTTCGGATCGGAGGAAAATTTTTAGCTCGCTCGATAAAAGCTGTAGTATTTGTTACAGTTTTCTTTCGGGTTTCCCGGAAGTTTACCGTTCGGTCAATTTATTGCTTGAACCTCGATTTTCTTCTTATAAATATATGCGAACGCGTTTTTATTTCTTTCCGAACTAGGGGACTTGAATGCATTCGAAAAAGATCCAACTCCTACTCTCCATTCTTCTTGCCATGACGATTTCAATCTCCTTGCTTGCGAACGACCAAATCGTTTACATGAGAGACGGAAGGACCTTGGTAGGAGAGATCGTTTCCCAAACCGCAACTAAGATCGTATTGAAATTGCAGGACGGAACCGTAAAGGAAATCCAAAAGCAAGAGATCCGAAGGGTCGCATTCAAAGGAGCGCCGGTCAAACCGCCGGAAAATAAGGATACACCTCCTACTACAACCGCGCCGGATATTACGGAAGCGCAAAAAAAAGAGGAAGAATCCAAGAAGCAACAATTAGCGAACGAAAAAGCCGAGAAAAGAAAGCAAGAGATAGAAGCCGCAAAACGCAATCACTTGGAAGTGTTTTTAGGAGCGGGATCCGGAAATTTGGAATACCAATCTCCCGGCTTTTATCAAAATACTATTTCGATCGGCAGTTCCTCCAGCGATTCGAACGGCAAATGGCAATATCCAATACTTTCGAACGGCAAATCCGGGAACTCATATGCGGGAAGCATACGCTATTCCTGGAATAGATTCGTGGGCCAAGTAGGCGGGACTTCCATACGGTCCGGTTCCAATTATACTCAAATCGGACAGGACAGTTCCCAAAGTACAGGTCTTTACCCTAAAATCGTTTCCGGAGACTATCAGAATTCCTTAAAGCAAGCGTATGCGAATCTGTCTTTCTCCGTATATCCTCACCCAAAACACGATATTCGACCCGTAATCGGAATACAACGTTTCTGGATCAAAACCGAAGACGCAAATCCGTTTGCGATCATTCCGTCCGGAGGCGGTAATATTCCCTTCTCCGTAGCCGAAAGTCTAAAAGGGATTTCCTATGGACTCCAATACGATGTTAAAATAACCGAACAATTCGAGATCCGATCTTCTCTGGAAGTTTTAAGCTTAAAAGGAGACGGAAGTTTCCAACAGAACAGTTACGTCTCCGGCGGATCCAGTAATTCCGATTCTTCCAGTTTCGGAATCCGAAACAGATGGGCGGCAAAAGGAGCGGTGGTCGATCTGAAATTCTTGTATAAGTGGAAACACGGAGTGAATTTCTGGATAGGAATCAATTCTATGAATTTAGAATACAAGATAAGCGACGGAAATGTGAATTTCGGAGCGGGTGGAACGAATGGAACCAATGTCCAAGACGCAATACAAGCCAAGTTTTTAATAAACGATATAATCGGCCCCATGTTCCTAAAGGAAACCAAGGCCACCTCGATCTTATTCGGTATATCCTACGCCTACGACTTCGGTTCCAAGTAAAACGCTTCTGTATTCCCCTTGCGCGGAAATGACTTCTACTTCAATTCGGGAAATTCTTCGCTTGGACAGATCCGCATATCTCACAATCGGTTCTTCTATTCACGACAACGGATCTGAAATCCATAGTCTTAGCGTTTAATTGTAAAATCTTACCGAAGACACCGGTCTGAGATCGATTCGGATCCAAAAGAAATTGGATCGCCTCCGTAGCCTGGATGCTACCTATGATGCCAGCCATTCCCCCTATCACTCCCGCGTCGGCACAAGTAGGAACGTCTTCCGCAGCCGGACTCGATTCGTAAACGCATCTAAAACAAGCGTCCGCTCCCGGACGTATCCCGAATACCATTCCCTCAAATCTGAGTATGCCCGCGGTAATCAAAGGAATCCGCTCGTTTATGCAGGCGTCGTTCACACAGAATTTGGTTTCGAAGTTATCGGAACCTTCCAATACAAGATCGGAATTCTTTAATATATCCGAGGCGTTTTCGCGATCGATTCGGAGAGGGATCGATTCGATTCGGATAAAAGGGTTCAATTCCGTCGCATTCTTCGCTGCCGAGAACGCCTTGCCGGAACCAATATCCGAATGTTTATAGAGAACCTGCCTTTGCAGATTCGTGGTATCCAAAGTATCCGAATCTACGACTCGGATATTTCCGACTCCGGCGGCCGCCAAATACAATAAAGCCGGCGATCCTAAACCGCCGGCCCCCACGATTGTTACAGTGGATTGTTTGAGCCGTTCCTGTCCGGACCTTCTGACCTCGTCGAGCAGAATGTTCCGAGAATAACGACTGAGCTCTTCCGGACTCAACATCCGAAGAGAGAATTATCTACCGAGTTTCTTGTTCAATACGTTCAGGAAATCCGCAACGAACTCGTCGGATCTGCGGTTTTTATCCGCGTATTCGACCGCTTCTTTCGTGGCGTCTTCCACCGTCTCGCTTTTGATTACTATGTTTAATAAAGCAGCCAAAGCGGTATAAACGATATCTCCGTTATCGGAGCTGATGATTTTATTTTTCAAAGCGATGGTAGCGTCGCCCGGTTCTGCGATTTGACCCAGAGCGATTTCAGCCGGGACCGCAACTTTTGGATCGTTGGAACGGTTCAGAAGATTGATAAGTTCGGGAACGGCCGATTTTTCCTTTTTGTCTCCTAAATACAGGGCAGATTCGATTTTTTCGGACTCGGATCCGCTGGAAAGAGTCTTGATATGATCCTCGACGCTTTTTTCCGCATAAGCGGAAGAAGCCGCGAGTAATAGGGTCGTAGTAATAAGCACCAAAATGCGATTTTGCATGGATTCCTCCCGTAACCGAGAAATCTTCGGCCGTTCGCCCCATACCGTCAATCCAAATAAAAGTTTCGGAACATCCTTCTCCCCTTGCGCGAGGCCGTAAAAGGGGTCGTAGAATTCCGTCGCCTTCCGGATCATGGAATTCCGAATATGCAATTGAAACTCTCGCAGATTCGTCCGAAAGAAATTCTCCGGGACTTAAAAGAGGACTTTTTCCCTCCTCGGATCCTGGACAAATACCTATTTTCGGAATTCATTAAGACCTTTTTGGGAACCTTCATCGCCATCACCTTTCTGGCGTTGATGATGAAATACAACGATATCAGCAACGATCTCAAGGCCACGAAGGCTCCGAAATTTCACGCCTGGTTATACATTCTCTATTCCATACCCGACATAGCGGTAAATTATTCGGTCAACCTTTCCCAATTATTCGCGGTATCCTTCACATTAGGACAATTCTCCGCAAACAAGGAAATCGTGGCCATGATGTCGGCGGGAGTTTCGTTTAGAAGAATAGTGACTCCTATCATAGTCTTCAGCTTCGCCCTTTGGATCGGAACTTTTTTCTTCACCCAATTATTGGTAGCGCCGATGAACGCCAAAGCCAACGAAGAACATAAGATCGTAAAGGAAGGAAGTGGAAATCACCTGAGCGGAATCGTATACCAATTCCATTTCAAGGGAAAAGAAGGATTTTATTATATTTATTATTACGATCCGAAAGACGAGGAAATCAAGGGCGGATTCAATTATATCAAACTCCGTCCGGAACAAACTCCGGATTACGTACTCACTTCGCAGAAAGCCAAATACGATCCGGCCAGGGACATCTGGGTTTTAACGGGAGTCGAAGAAACCAAGTTCGACGAGAATTTGAACGTAGTCTCCGTGGGAAAATTCCCTACGAAAGAATACTATCTGCCCGAAAAACCGGAGTATTTCAAGAAGCCGAAGGGCTCGGTGGAAGAAATGAACTTCTTCGAACTTCTGGAAGAAAAGGAAAATCGGGTAAAGAAAGGGCTTTCTTACGGAGACGTGGATATAGCGAGGCACGCTCTATTCGCAAACCCGTTCTTTATAGTAGTGGTAACTCTAGTAGGATGCGTGAGCGGTTATTTCACGAAAAGAATGGCAGTGGTCGCCTCTCTAGGAGTGAGTATCATAGTGGCTTTAGTATATCTTATCATGAATCCCTCCTTTAAAGCGATCGGGGAAAACGGGTTGATACCTATTTGGCTCGCATCTTGGATTACGCCTACGATATTCCTATCCGTATTATTCATAGTTTACAAAAGAATGAAGCTCTAATAAAAAAGGCCTCTTCGATATTCTTCGAAAAAGCCTTCTCATCTTCTTAAACGATTTCGAAAATAAGAATCTTATTTTCCGCCTTTAGGCGTCACAGTAGCTTTGGGAAGAATGACCCGAACCGCTTCTTTCTGGATTTTGTAGCCTCCGGAAACGGTGATGATTCCTTTGAACAAATCCGAAACGTCGGTAATTTTTGCCAGGAACCAATTTCCGGTTCTCGCCTCGTCCTTGGATTGAGGAGGACGATAACCGTCTTCCGTTCCCATATCGAACATGATAACGTTCGTGCCGATTTTTAGATCCTTATCAGTAGCGATACGAGTCAGATAGAAGTTTTTGGTCCAAAGCTTCTTTCCGTCCGTTACTTGTAGGAACTCGCCTTCTCCTTTGGTCTTGGTAGGGGACGCGGGAGTCAGTTCTTTGGCGATATAAACGTTGATATAAGTCTGGTCTTTGTATTCTTCCCTAGAAACGAAGAAATCGTCGGGTTGAATATAATGAGCGTCTTCCTCCGCAAAGAGGGCTAAGGGAAAAAGGCTCAAAAAGAATATTAACGTCGCAACCGCTTTCGTAAGACGGTATTGTTTTTTCATCAGTCATACTCCGTGAATGGTTATCGTCGCTCCCATACAATGTGAAATCGTTTGGGAATAACTTTTTTCATGGTGGAAAAGTACCGGATTTAAGTCAAGGGTTCGTCGAAACACAGGTCCTTCCCTCCCCTGCATAAATTAGGAAATTTATTTCCAAAAAATCAAAACCGAATGTCCGGAGGAACCTATAAATGGATAGATTTCTCTTGCGAATTGTCCGGGAACTTAAGACGGCCTCTCCCCTAACACAAGGAAAAGCCCCGAAACAAACTCGGGATATCTTCGGCCGAATCTTTGTTTTTCGGATTTTTTTTCTCGAAAACCAAGTCCTTGGAAAAAAAATTCATTGGTTCTAAGATCTTTTTCCGATACTGAGTACAGATAAACCTACGGGAAGACCCCTAAGATGCGACATAAACGGTCCGGAAAAAGAAGAATCGGTTTTATCTACCGATTTTCCGAGACTCGCGCAGGTCACCCGAAAGGAGGGTAAAGAACATGGACGTTCAACTGACAAATCTCGTTTCATCTGCAGAGAAACTTCTCCGCGATAAGAGATCTTCCGTACCGGGACGTACGGGAGTGCCCTCAGAAGCCCAAAATGCCCCCGACAAAACCGAGTTTTCTAGCGGATTGACCTCTAGATACTTGAAGGTTCAGGAGACCCTGGCAAATCTCCAAGAAGAACTTTCCAAGGAACAGATGAAACTCGGAGTCTTGGACGAAGGTAATACCCCGAAAGAGGATCTGATTCATATCCTTTTCGGAGAAACGCCTCTTTTCCGCGAATTGCTGGAAAACCCGAACCAAGACTTGAATCAAGTACGCGAACAGGTCCAAGTTAAAAAGGACCAATTGACGGATTCGATCCGCAAATTCGAAGTCGAATCCGAAAACGTACTTTCCGTCGGAATGCTCAAGAGTCCGGAAAATTTCCGGAAATCCATCGAAGATCTTTCCGCAAAAGATATTCGTATGAAGCAGCTTTCTGAGAAGACCATCGAACGATTGATCCAAGACTAATTTGGATCCATATTCCAATCTATTTTAAACTCCCGGGGTCTTCCCGGGAGAGTCCTCTTTTGTCCCGTCCCATCCGATCACATTTTATAAGAAGAATATAAAATCGCGGGGTCCGGAATTATCCTATCCGTTTGACATCACTTAAGCTTCGCGAATATCTTGCACGCTTTGAAAGTCTTTGCCTTAATCTTATTTTTTCTATAACTTAAAGATCTATAACTCACAAATCGCAACGGAGTTTTTTCGATACCTCCCAGGAAGAATCGGTAATGAGTCAATTTTAGAATCGACTAAAAAGGCTTGCCGACCTCCGTTTCGAGACGATTCTTTGGCAATCGATGCCCGCCAGATATTTGTTAAACGCCCTTCTTTTCCTATTTCTCGGCACTTCGCTTATCGGCCAGACCGGAGAAGGTTCTTATTATGTTCTAATTACCTCGGGCGTTCTCAATGTGAGAGAAACTCCGGAAAACGGCAAAATCCTATTCACTTTGAACAGAGGGGCTAAGGTCCGTATTCTTCCCGACGCGGCGTCCGGAGCTATCGACTGGACTAAAATCAAATCGGAAGACGGAAAGCAAGGTTACGTTTCGAGAAAATATCTTGGACAGACCCCTCCCGATACTCTGGACGAATACAAATTGATCGGATTCGTATGGTCTAGTTACGACCCGAAAGACCTGCCCGTTTTCGTTCCTCTCGCATTCTTCAGCAAGAACGGTTGGCAGGAAGCCAAGGACGAATACGAATTCGATTATAAATTCAGAAGCGGCGTCAACGCGACACTCCCGTCGGTCTCTTTGATCGAAGGCCAAAACGGTCCTTCCTTCTCCGCCTCGGCGAGTACCACTTACGGATGCCAGGAATTTCCCGCTCTGAAAGTGAAACCTTCTTCTACCTTATCCACCAAAAGAGAACTGTTAGTCTACTCTCCGGAACTAGCCATCAAATCGATCCCGTTAAGCGAAATCGATAAGGCAAGTATCGAATACAGCCAATTCAAAAATCTTGCGGAAACGATTTGGAAAGCCAGGGGATACCCGGAAACGGAATGGCTACATTCCCAAATCGACGAACTCTATCTATTCAAAACTCCTAAAAAGGAAACTTTTTTATCCGGTCGAATCGCATATAAAAAAGGTAACTCCGAAAGACGGTATTTATATCTTCTTTCCAGAAGATCCGGTTCGGATCGTGTTCTCGTTTCCTTCGAGAAGTCGGAAAAATTGACGGAGGAATTGGGAATGTACGGCGGCGGCTTCCACTTGACGGGAGCGATTTATAGGGAAGAAGACCAGGTTCCTATCTTGATTTTCACGGATATAGGTTACGATTCCTCTATTAGAAGTCTTTACGAACTCCGAAGCGGAACGCTACAATTATTACTGCGCGGTGCCGGAGACGCTTGTTAAGATCGATTTCAACGTTGCAAGTACTTTCTTCGAGTCGTCGTAAATCGTTCCCCGTTCTCCCTTTTCCGATTCCAGAATAATGGATGTCTCGACAGGAGTCGGCCCCAGTAAACGTATTTCAGCCATATTAGTTCCCATAGCCTCAACCAAAATACCGGCGGTAAAACCGCCATTGCCCGTTTTTGGCGGGCCGCAGAATCTCTGGGACAGTACCATATTATCTACTTTCATATTGTCTACTCTAGTTTAATCTTTTGCGATCCTTTGCTTCCGCGTAAAGTAGGCCAAAACATAGGGACGACACGTTTATACTGCAGATACTTTTCCCCGAAAGTACGCGCCAAATCTCTTTCTTCGAATAATGTTCCTATGATGATATAAAATGTCATGCCAGCGGAGAGAATGAGATGACCGACATTCATAAACGGCGTACTCCATAGAACCAAAATTATTCCAAGCATCATCGGATGACGCACGAATCTATACAGCGAAGGCGTAACGAATTCTCCCTTACTCGATTCGGTTCCTGTAAAAAAATTCCAGGCCTGTCGTAATCCGAAAAATCCGAAGTGGTCTATCAAAAATGTGGAGACGACGACCAAAATAAACCCTATTGAAAAAATTGAATATACTGCGCATATTCCGAAATTCGTTTTCATACTCCAAATCTCAAAATAAATAGGCTGCCATAGAAAAGAGAGAACGATCAAAGAAATACTAGCTATAAGAACATAAAGACTCCTTTCCATCTGCGACGGCACGATTCGGCGACAATACTCCTTAAAACCGGCCCTAGCCATGACGCTATGAGGAATACCGAACATAGCCACCAACATAACGTCCAAACAAATCGATCCGACTATCCCTATTTGAAACTCGAATGTCATAACCTTTAGGAATCGCTCGATATCGAGTAAACGGAAAACGAAAAACGTCATTGCAAAGAGGTAGATTACATAAGAAATCAAGGCGAATATCAGATAAGCGATTCGCGTAAACATATTATCTACAGACAAAATTCCCTCCCAAGATGCTTGGCATCCAAAGCTTTTTAAAAATTCTCAGTTAAGGTAGAATTTCGTAAATCGTCGGCGTAAATAATAAATCGCGAAAACTTCCTCTCCAATCGAGAATATTGCTTGGTATTCAAAGTAATTATAGTATGTATAAAACTTGCTCTTAAAAAAGCGGTAGAGGAGCCGAAAGAGAATGAAACAAGATAGGCTGCTAGTCCTGATCACGGGATTACGAGATCAAATTCTCGACGAAGTGAAGAAAGATTATTTGCGCTTCGGGCTGACGAATATAACTCCTGCGATGGGCGCAGTTCTTTGTGCCCTCAAAAACGATCGCCCGCAATCCATGAAGGAAATTGCGAAACAGATTTTTAGAGACCAGTCTAGCGTTACTCCGTTAGTGCAAAAGTTAGTCGATTTAAATCTAGCGATTCAGGAACGTTCATCCCTTGACGCAAGGGAATCCCAGGTCCGACTAACGACGTCCGGAAAAAATACGCGTTTGAAAATAATTCGGGCAGGCAGAAAAATGAACGCCCGCTTGTATCGAGGCATGTCGGCCGCAGATCGAAAATATCTCATTTCGCTATTAGCCCAGCTAAAAAAATAAGCGATCGACCTCCGGAATTCGATTGCTTGCTAAGTTTAACTCTCCCGATCGAAGTATTTTTATCTCTCTTTCGTATATCCCATTTGAGATAAACGAAGAACCCATTTGCCCTCCTAAGGTTCCCAAAAAAACGAATTCGCTTAACGAAGCACATCCCTAAAGGGGCATTTCTTACAAACTCTCTACAAATTTTTATTGTGCGCAGCTGAAAAAAATCGACAGATTCTCTATTTTTTTGGGAACGTCCGTTCCAGGACATGTTTTCGCAGTTTTGGCAGAGAATTTTGCAAAAGCGTGT
>NZ_AKWX02000015.1 GCF_000306115.2 Leptospira wolffii serovar Khorat str. Khorat-H2 | reverse complement strand
GATCAATTTAAATATTTGCTATTCGATCCGGAACGTCGCCTAACTGTCGGTGCTTCCGCTCCGCTCGCGGATCGCTTACACGACCGCTCGCTCGGGCTTCGCCACATTTGCTTCTGTCACTCGCCTTGCAGAGCAAACTCGTGCCATCGCAAACGTCGGAACACCTTGGTCGTTAAGCGCAATTCCGCCGGATTTTGTTTTTTTCTTTTTCGAAGCTCGGAAGCGTGTAGATTTGGTTCTAAAGCATAGGAAATTTTTCAGAGTTTTAGCGCTCCCCAATGCGAGCTGGTGCCGTCGCCAGGGATTGCATCTTGATATTTAAGCGTCCTGCGGAAGCTTATGGTTCTATTTTATCCAATCCCGAAAGGGGAGCGCGATACTTTGGGGCTAGTAAATTTGGATGCTATTGGACTTTCGTCCAAGTAGTGAAATTGAATTAAATTGCAGTGTGTTTGAGGCGTAACTTCGCTTAACTGCCAACTTGCCGCATCGCTTCGGGCTTGCTTTGCAACCCTTGCTTGGCCTTCGGCACATTTTGCTTCTGTCACTCGCCTTGCGGTGGCAAGTCTCGTGCCATTGCAAAACGTCGGCAAGCCAACGTCGTTAGACGAAAGTCAGGAAAATTTTATGGATTACGAAAAAATAAAAGACTATTTTAATTCGAATGAATGGGAATTCGCAACCTTTCTCGATAATAGTAAACTTGTATTTCGCAAATTTGAGGATTTGGAATCTTTCATAAGGAAGGAGCGTACGGCTTGGTCATATTTTGAGTCAGGAAGGTTTAGTGAAATATGGAACTTTTATAGCAGTCTCGAAAACGGAATTAACGCGATAAGCCAATATATTATTCAAAATAGATTCGATATGGTTCAGAGCCAATTATCAAATATACGTAATCAACTTTTATCTCCTTCTTATCAAAAGATTGTTTCAACTTCGAAACTTGGGTCATTTTTGTTTACGTTTGATAAAACTGACCACTATGGCATGAGCGGTGCTATAGATTGCTTAACTGGTATCTTTAATGGGTCTTCAAAAGAATATTTTTTCGGTTACCTTAAAACTTTATTTTTTCTTAATCCAAAGATTCTTAATGAAAAGTTTGACGAGGTGTTAAAAAAATATGACGCGAATTATATTCATTTTCAAGAATTAATTACTAAATATAGATCGGAAAGCACAAAGGAACTTTCAGAATTCAAAAAAGATATTCAATCGAATAAAGATAACTATGCTGCTGAATTTACTAAATTTAAATCTGATGTAAATCAGGCAAAAGAAGTCGAAGTCGGCAAATTCGTTGATTTGCGAAAACTTTATGAAGAAAAAATCCGAATAGAGGGTCCTGCAGCATATTGGCAGGAACTTGAAACGCATTATGAAAAAAAGGGGAAACTCTGGAGATGTTGGGCAGTTTGGGTCTCTACTTTATCTGTCGGTTTTCTTACCTTTATATTTTTCTTCTATCCGGAAAAGTATCTAAATGCGCAAAATGGGTTTAGCTTGGATGGTTTAAAAGGGACCTTGCTGCTCGGAGTTATTATTTCGATTTTGATATACTTGGTCCGATTCTTTATTAATCTTTCCTTAAGTAGTTATCATCTCTCTTTAGATGCAAAGGAAAGATATCAACTTAGTCATTTCTATCTATCTCTTATCAAAGAAGGGACCTTACAGAAGGAGGAAAGAAACTTGATTATTCAATCTTTGTTTGGAAGAGCCGATACTGGTCTACTGCAAGGTGAAAGTGCTCCTACTTTGCCAATAGATATCGGAATTTTTAAAAAATAGTATACGTCCTGACCTTCGTCTAACTGTCGGTGCTTCCGCTTCGCTTCGAGATTGCTTACGCAACTCTCGCTCGGGCTACGCCACATTTTGCATTGTCACTACGCTTGCAGAGGCAAGCTCGTGCCAAACGCAAAACGTCGGAACACCTTGGTCGTTATCTGCCATGCCGCGCCCCTTCATTTATAGCGCCTGCCGTCCGTGGCAGGGTTCGTAACTGTTTATAGTCCTAAGACTTTGCGAACCAAAGATTCTCTAACATTAACAGGAAGAACTTTTGTTAGGAGATAATCCCTTAACCAACTTTGGTAAATTACATATCTAGGATTCGGATTTCTTTTTTTCAATGCCTTCAGGATTATGTTTATAACTAAATCCATTGGCGGTCCATTCTGAAAAGATTCTTCGGCCTTTTTGAGGAAATTCAACATGGGCTGTCTAAATATTTTAATTGAAGGCTCCTTTTTTAGATCATTCTGGATTTTCGTAGTCATCGGTGTCTTAATCATCGATGGTGCTACAACGATTACCTTTATTCCAAGGCAATGATATTCCATTCTCATAATTGATGATAATGCTTCCACCGCAAACTTGCTAGAAGAATAGGCGCCGTTAAAAGGGAGAGTTCTTTGTCCTGCAGTAGAGCTAATGTTAATGATTCTCGGGGACTTGCTGTTAGTGATGAGAGAAAGAAATGCTCGCGATATATTATGTGTTCCTACTACATTTACTTCTAAGATGTTTTTAAATTCATCCGAACTTAAATCGCAGAGGGGTCCATTTTGTACTATCCCGGCCACATTAATAATAGCCTGTAAAGGATCTTTACCAAGGATAATAGATGCTGTTTTGACTGCATCCAGGACACTTTTTTCATTTCTAACATCTAAGATGATTGGCTTAAAAAAGCCCCCTAATTTCACTTCTAATTGATTCGCTTCTTCTTGATGTATAGCGCTACCGAGAACTTTATATCCCTCTCGCAAAAGCCTTTCAGACAAAGCTAAGCCGATTCCAGATCCCGCTCCTGTTACCAATATATAACCTTTAGAACTACTCATTATTACTCCTAGTTTAGTTTAAAATTTAATCTAAACTATAAGTTAATAAAAAACTTGTTAATTTGCTTGAATGATTCCGTTATTTTTCATTTTTTTGGAGTTATGTCGGAATCATTCAAGCATTTCTAGATTTCATTCTTTATACTCTCTTCAAAAGAAAGCATAGGAAGTTGTTATGGAATCAAAGAAGAATGCTAAAATAAAAATTCACATATTGCATCTGGGAGATACTTTAGTCGATGAAAGTGTAATATTTAATCCAGAAGGCAAGAAACTAAATCCGATTCATGCGCTAGGATTATTTCGATCCCAAAAACACAAAATCAAGATTCCAGTAACCGCCTATTTGATAGAACACCCGAAAGGTAAAATCCTTATCGATACGGGATTTCATAAGGATGTAAGAAGACATCCAATTAAAGATTTAACCTTAATTCATTTTCTGGTGAATAAACCGTTACAAAATGCTGGCGAAGCGGTAGATGAAGTGCTTTTAGAAAAAGGGGTTCAACCTTCGGATCTGGATTTTGTCATTTTAACTCATTTACATACCGATCATGCTGGCGGACTCAGATTGGTAAAAGATGCTAAAAGAATTTTGGTTAGCGAAGAAGAACTTCGTTATGCCGAAAAACAAAAATTGCAGTATGTTTCGCACATGTGGAAAGGGGTAAAACTTGAAACATTTCGATTTGCTGACTCAAAGTATGGTCCGGTAAATAAAGCCTATGATCTCTTCGGCGATGAAAGTATTATCCTCGTCTACCTCCCGGGGCATACTCCCGGACTTGCAGGTACTTTAATTAGAAATAACGAGAAATTCGTTCTATTAACTTCCGATTCCGGCTATGCCAGAAAATCTTGGGAGAGAATGATTTTACCAGGAGTAATGAGCAGTCGTGAAGACACGGAGCACACTTTTCAATGGCAAAGAACATTGTCTAAAAATGCTAATTGTATAGATTGCCTTGCCACTCACGAAACAGAGTTATCTTCAATGGTCTATGAGTTTTAATTTTTTACGTAATTTTTATTGATCTATAGGATATCTTAAGGTGCAGTTTTTTATCAAATTTATTAAAAATTAATCCTATTATTCCCTAACCGGCTCAGCCTTCCGTGGCTTCGGTCGGTTAGAAATTCGGGGCGCGGCACAGCAGATAACTAAAAATTGTCGCTGCGCTGCGGGATTGCTTCGCAACCCTTGCTTGGGCTTCGCCAAATTCCGCTTTGTCACTCGTCTTGCATAGCAAGTCTCGTGCCAAGTCCTGCGGACTCGCGGAACTTCGACAATTACTGGTCGTTAAGCGAAATTCCGCCGGATTTTGTTTTTTATTTTTCGAAGCTCGGAAGCGTGTAGATTTGCTTCTAAAACATAGGTAATTATTCAGAGTTTAAGCGCTCCCCAATGCGAGCTGGTGCCGTCGACATGATGTGCATCTTGGTATTTGAGCGTCCTGCGGTAGTATATGGTTCCATTTTATCCAATCCCGAAAGGGGAGCGCGATACTTTGGAATAAGGGAATTTAATACTATTGGACTTTCGTCCAAGTAGTGAAATTGAATTAAATTGCAATGTGTTTGAGGCGTAACTTCGCTTAACTGCCAACTTGCCGCATCGCTTCGGGCTTGCTTCGCAACCCTTGCTTGGCCTTCGGCACATTTTGCTTCTGTCACTCGCCTTGCACGGCAAGTCTCGTGCCATTGCAAAACGTCGGCAAGCCAACGTCGTTATGCGCCATTTTCTTTGAAATAATTCTCAAATAGAGAATGCTTATTAAAAGTTGAAATTTAATTTTTCTCTGACCCAAAGATAAAATGAAATTAGCCTATCTTTTGAGTATCGCTTTCATAATTACTTGCACATCAACTAATACGAAACGATCCGAATATTCAAAATTCGGATTGGAAGACATTTGTAGACTTGCTAAATCTGAAAATGAAGAGGTTTACAAAAAATTAATCACCTTTAGGTTTCAGGTTCGCAAATATCCTGAAACTCTTTCGCATTCAGGGATTATTGATTCTGCAGTTTTAACGGAGATATTTGGAATAAGTGACGATTTTTCTCTTGAGGATACAGGTCAGCTGTATGACGAAGATTCATGTTTAAAATATAGTTTTCTCTTCTTTAAAAAGGAAATAGCTACTAAATTTCGAAGAATAGAAATTGGAAAAAAGGTTTTAATATCAGCTAAATTCGGCATAATTTCACGACCAAGGGATCCTTCAAAGAAATCGACGGTTGTAATGTTGATTGAGGATATTGAGTCGTTATAAAGATATAATTAAGTTAAATTGTTTTATTACGGAAAGAAAACGGCGCATAACTATCGGCTCTGACGCGGCGCTTCGAGATTGCTTCGCAACTCTCGCTTGGCCTGCGGCACATTTCGCTTTGTCACTCGTCTTGCATACGCAAGCCTCGCGCCAAGTCCTGCGGACTCGCAAAACGTCGTCAAGCCTTGGTCGTTAAGCGAAATTCCGCCGGATTTTGTTTTTTTATTTTTGTAAGCTCGGAGGCGTGCGGATTTGGTTCTAAAACATAGATAATTATTCAGAGTGTAAGCGCTCCCCAATGCGAGCTGGTGCCGTCGCCAGGGATTGCATCTTGATATTTAAGCGTCCTGCGGAAGCTTATGGTTCCATTTTATCCAATCCCGAAAGGGGAGCGCGATACTTTGGAATAAGGGAATTTAATACTATTGGACTTTCGTCCAAGTAGTGAAATTGAATTAAATTGCAGTGTGTTTGAGGCGTAACTTCGCTTAACTGCCAACTTGCCGCATCGCTTCGGGCTTGCTTCGCAACCCTTGCTTGGCCTTCGGCACATTGGCTCCCGTCACGACTTTTGCTTGGCAAAAGGTCGCGCCTGGCTCTAACGCCTCTTCGAGGCTCAGAGTCGCCAACGTCGGCAAGCCAACGTCGTTAAGCGAAATTCCGCCGGATTTTGTTTTTTCATTTTTTGAAGCTCGGAAGCGTGTAGATTTGGTTCTAAAACATAGGTAATTATTCAGAGTTTAAGCGCTCCCCAATGCGAGCTGGTGCCGTCGCCAGGCTGTGCATCTTGGTATTTAAGCGTCCTGCGGAAGTATATGGTTCCATTTTATCCAATCCCGAAAGGGGAGCGCGATACTTTGGAATAAGGGAATTTAATACTATTGGACTTTCGTCCAAGTAGTGAAATTGAATTAAATTGCAGTGTGTTTGAGGCGTAACTTCGCTTAACTGCCAACTTGCCGCATCGCTTCGGGCTTGCTTTGCAACCCTTGCTTGGCCTTCGGCACATTGGCTCCCGTCACGACTTTTGCTTGGCAAAAGGTCGCGCCTGGCTCTAACGCCTCTTCGAGGCTCAGAGTCGCCAACGTCGGCAAGCCAACGTCGTTAGCCGAACATGCTTGCCCGAGAATTAATGCATATGGGAATTTAGTAATAGGGAAGTATGAGTCCATTATTTCGAGAATTTCCTATTAAAAGCTTGAAAATACGAATCTACATCGTATATTGTATCGTATGAAAGTGACTGCGATACTACCAGACGATCTCATTGCCGAGGTTCAAAAGTATTCTGGAGGCAAAAATATAACTGATTCACTCCAGAAAGCCCTCTCAGAGTGGTTAAAACAGGCTAAAATAAGGAATTTAAACGCGAAGCTACATAAATCCCCACTTTCGTTCCAGGAAGGCTTCTCTGGGGAAAATATCCGTAATCTGAATCGTAGCAGATGATTCTTGTAGATACATCAGTTTGGATTGAATTTTTCAGAGGAAATGAGCCTTATTTTGGTGAATTAAAGAATCTTATCGAATCATCTGAAGTAATAGTTCATGAAGTTGTTTTTGGAGAATTACTTCAAGGCTGTAAGAATAAGACCGAAGTATCTTTTATTCTAGAATATTGGGAAAATCTAAATACATTAACTTCAGATGGAAGTTTCTTGTTAGCGGGTAAACTTTCTTTTGAGAATAAGCATATTGATAAAGGAATCGGGCTAATTGATTCGGTTCTTATTAATGAAGTTAGAAGTAAGAAGCTTCAACTTTGGACATTAGATAAAAAGATTCTCAAAGTTTTAGATAAGAAAGAAATCTATTTGAGTAAAGGCAAGCACGTCGGCTAACTATCGGCTTGGCGTTCCGCTTCGGGACGCTACGCGCCCTCGCTCCAGGCTTCGCCACATTCCGCTTTGTCACTCGTCTTGCTTGGCAAGCCTCGTGCCAAGTGCTTTCGCACTCGCGGAACGTCGCCAACCCTTGGTCGTTAGCCGGACATCGAGCGTATAATCTGCTTCTTTTCGAATAATCTCTATTTCAGTTGGTTTTCGATTCTTTTAGCCAATAAAATACTTGCAATTTTCCCAGTTATTACTATTGTTATAACATGGATGCTTCATCAGTGAAAAAGACAACAATTAGGGCAATAGGGAATTCTGCAGGAGCTACTATTCCTAAAGTACTTTTAGAAAAGTATAATTTCCATGAAGGGGATACCGTCTTTCTTTTAGAAACAGAAGCAGGTATTCTTCTATCTCCATATGATCCCGACTTTGAAGAAGCAATGGATGTTTATCAAGAAGGTTCTAAAAAATACCGTAATGCCTTAAGAGAATTGGCTAAATGAAGAAAGAACCAAGATGGTTAAATAGGAAAATAGTCGAAGCAATTCATTTAGATCAAGTAAAACAGCATGGTGGATCACAAGGGATCCGAGACCAGGGCCTTCTCGAATCTGCTCTTGATCGTCCGAAAAACAAATATGCATATGATTCATCAGCAAATCTTTTTGATTTAGCTTCTTCATTATGCATAGGTATGGCTAAGAACCATCCCTTTATTGATGGCAATAAGCGTATAGCATACATGGCCACGTATGTATTTCTTGGATTGAATGGTTATAGCATAGAAGTTCCGGAAGAAGAAGTTGTTTCAATTATGCTTCGAGTCGCTGATGGAAGCATAGATGAAATTAATTTATCAACTTGGTTAAAAGATAGTTCAAATCCTCGTAAGTAAGACGCTCGACGTCGGCTAACTATCGGTGCTTCCGCTCCGCTCGTGGATCGCTTCGCGACCACTCGCTCGGGCTACGCCACATTTTGCATTGTCACTGCGCTTGCAGTGACAAGCTCGTGCCAAACGCAAAACGTCGGAACACCTTGGTCGTTAGGCGTAATAAACCTTGCAAACTATTTTAATGTATCCCGGACATCCATGTCCGGGTATGAAAAATTTATCTTTTTTTGAGATTGACTATGCTTACAATTTCTGTAAGTATAGGTAAATTGATTAAAAGTTTTGAGAATAAGGATACTGAAAAGATCTGGAAGGGTTTATTCGTTAAATCAATCCCAAATCAGATTTCGGAAATAGCTCTTAGAAAACTGAGGATAATAAACAACGCTCAAAATGTTGAAAATCTGAAATCGCCACCAGGAAATAAGTTAGAATTACTTTTTGGGAATAGGAAGGGGCAGTATAGCATAAGAATAAATGATTAATGGCGAATTTGCTTCCGATGGGATGAAAAAGATGCCTATGACGTTGAGATTGTCGACTATCATTGAATTCTCTAGTTTGTTTTTATATAGGAAATTAATAGCATGAAGAAATGGATAAAAAACCCGCATCCAGGAGATATTCTTAATGAGGAATTTCTTAAACCTTTAGGTTTGAGCGCCTATCAACTCTATAAGGATACCGGTATTCCGCAATCACGTCTTAGTGAAATAATGCATGGGAAAAGAAGTATCTCTGCAAATTATGCACTGAAGTTAGGTAAGTATTTTGACCTTCCTCCTCAATTCTGGTTAGGTTTACAGAATGATTTTGATCTTTTGGATGCAGAAAGAAAGATTCATAGTCAGTTATTAAAAATTAAGAAATATACGGTTAAGAAAGTTAAGACGCCATCCATGGCTTAATTTTTGACTATTAGCTCAAGGTTTACAACGCCTAACTTTCGGTGCTTCCGCAGCGCTTCGGGATCGCTACGCGCCCCTTGCTTGGGCTCCGCCACATTTCGCTTTGTCACTCGTCTTGCGTGGCAAGTCTCGCGCCAAGTGCTTACGCACTCGCAAAACGTCGGAACACCTTGGTCGTTAGGCGAAAGCGCTGCGGAAAATTTTAGTAAACCGTTGCGGGCGTCCGTGCCCGCCTTTTAGGTGCACTTCGAGTATTGTCAATATGTATTATTATACATATAAATATCTGTATTGACATAAATATTGTCTTCGGTTATTCTATGGATAAATGGAGTTTGAATGGGATCCTGCAAAGAATGAAGAAAATTTGCGGAAACATGGAATTGACTTCTATGAGGCTCAAAGAGCTTTCTTAGATCCTAACCGTGTCGTTACTTTAGATGTCATTCATTCTTTAGATTCGGAAAAGAGATATTATTGTTTTGGCCTTATTGATTCGCATGTATCAACCGTAAGATTTACTATTAGAAATGGCAAGATTCGAATCATTGGGGCAGGTTATTGGAGGCAAGGTAAGAAAGTTTATGAAAAAGAAAACGAAATACACTGATGCACCAACATCTATATCATCTTCAATTAAATCTTCTGTTGTAATCGATGATTTCCTTCCTCCTCCGAGTAAGCTTGTCCTAAAAGAGGATAATTCTAAAATAACCATAGTCTTAAGTAAGAAGAGTATTTCATTCTTTAAAGAGCAATCTAAAAGATCTGGAGTTCCTTATCAGACTATGATTAAAAAGGTCCTGGATTTATATACTGAGCATTATGCTCATAAATGATTTAAAGCGCCATCCATGGCTTAATTCTATTGTATTAGCTCGCAGAGCCTTCGCCTAACTTTCGGCTCTGACGCGGCGCTTCGGGATTGCTTCGCAACCCTTGCTTGGCCTTCGGCACATTTCGCTTTGTCACTCGCCTTGCAAGGCAAGTCTCTTGCCAAGTCCTTACGGACTCGCGAAACGTCGTCAAGCCTTGGTCGTTAGACGCCATAAAATAATTTCAATTGTCATGTTAAATAAATCATTTATATTACTAATTTTCCTACTCTCTTGCAGAAGGACGGTCGATAGTCAATATTTAAAAAATCATGATTCTTTGCCAAATGCTCAAGGAAAGACACGAATTCTGGAATTTCGATTGGAAGGGGGATTTCGCGAGAAGCCTGTCGTGACTATTAGCTTAACTTCTGATCCTTTTAACAAGCAAGCGAGAGAAGATCGGATCAATTATTACAATGAGTTCTATATGGATTCTAATAGTGTAAAAATAGAAGTTCCAGCTGAGGCAATTTACGGAGAGATAAACTTCAAGAATGGAACTTGGTATCCATTTATTTTCTCTATTCAGTCTAATGCTAAATTATATCTTGGAGTAGAAAGAGGAATTCTTTGGAAGAGATATCAAGTAGGCTATGGGCGAACCGCTTGTTCTCAGCAGCTCGGAAATATATATTCTTGTCCTTCAAAATTGGAAAACGGAGAGATCATTAAAATCATTAAAGTCGGCGTTGATCCGGAAGCAAAGCTGAGCATCCTTTTGACTGGTTTAGTTTGGTTTAATACTGGCGTCATTTACTTACTAACGTCGCTTCCTATTCCATTTTATGGATTTTTTGCTTTAAGGAATGAAGTGACAATTTCTGTGGAATGAGATTTTTACGGCGTCTAACTATTGGTGCTTCCGCTCCGCTCATGGATCGCTAACGCGACCACTCGCTCGGGCTACGCCACATTTACTTCCGTCACTGCGCTTGCTTGTGCAAGCTCGTGCCGTTGTAAACGTCGGAACACCTTGGTCGTTATGCGCAATGCTCAAAATTTTCTTAAATCTATTATAATCGGTTAGATAGAATGTTTTTCGCAATTTATAACAGATATAAGGTATTTTTAGCTGGCATAATTTCGTTAATACTTTTACTCAGCGCGACCTTTTTTGCCTTCATGTTGGTTTTCGCGCAATATTGGATACCTTATGCTGAATCGCGGGATAAATCTACTTTTGGGATAATTTATGTTATAGGAATGGGTTCCATCCAATTGGGGTTTTTTCTTTATATATTTGGTTGTATTCTTTTCATATATAAACCAGCTAAGTTTGCTTATACACTAATAGTTGGATATAATGTATATTTAATGCTTAATTATCTTTATCAATTTCAATTTAATATATTTGAATATCAACTAATAGGAATGAATTCATATGTTTTAGGAGCAAGTTTCATTTCTATATTGGTTAGTATTTTGTATAAAAGACTATATTTAAAAAATAGGTATATTACTTAGAACGAATCCTAACAAAGATCGCACTCCGCATAACTGTCGGTGCTTCCGCGGCGCTGCGGGATCGCTTCGCGACCCTTGCTTGGGCTTCGCCACATTTGCGTCTGTCACTCGTCTTGCGGAGCAAGCCTCGCGCCATTGCAAACGTCGGAACACCTTGGTCGTTAGACGCCAGTTTTTAAAGTTTTCTCTTTTTTCAGAAATCAGAGAACACGAGCAATTTTAATACAATTTTGGAATAACATTTTCATTGACAATGTATTTGGTAATTACATAGTAATTACTATGAGAGTTTCTGTTGTAAAAATAGGCAATTCAAAGGGTATAAGAATACCGAAGGCAGTTTTGGAGGAATGTCATATTGAGGAAAAAGTAGATTTACTTATCGATAAAAATAAAATTATTATAGTTCCTCTCAAAACTAAACCCAGAGAAGGGTGGGAAAAGCAGTTTAAAACAATGTCTGAAAGAAAAGAAGATAAATTGCTTATTTCTGATTCTATTGATTTATCTATTAAGGATTGGGAATGGTAATTTCTCAATACGAAGTATATTTAATCAACTTAGATCCGACAATTGGGCATGAAATCAAAAAATCAAGACCATGTGTTATAATATCACCGAATGAAATGAATAAGTTTATTGGTACGGTTATTATTGCGCCAATGACTACTAAATCACATTCCTATCCAACAAGAGTAGAGTTAACATTTCAAAGCAAGAAGGGATGGATAGTTTTAGATCAAATTCGAACAGTTGATAAAGTACGTTTGATTAAAAAGCTTGGCAAAATTGAATTAAAAACAGTCACCAAAGTTAAACAAGTTATTCAGGAAATGTTGGTAGATTGAACTTTTTCTATAAATTAAAAACCGGCGTCTAACTTTCGGTGCTTCCGCATCGCTTCGAGATTAGCCTAGTTACGTTTTAGTGGACACCTTTTAAGCCGCTTTTTCTTCAAATTCAACGGGACTCACGTATCCTAAAAAAGAATGTAATCTTCGTCTATTATAATAAACTTCTATATAATCAAAAACTGTTGCTTGGGCTTCTTCTAATCTATAGAAATAGTTATACTTCATCTCTCTCTTAAGAGTGCTAAAGAAAGATTCTGAGACTGCATTGTCCCAGCAATTTCCTTTTCGACTATTGCTCCTTCTAATTCTGTTCGACATT
>NZ_AKWX02000014.1:25000-73472 GCF_000306115.2 Leptospira wolffii serovar Khorat str. Khorat-H2 | reverse complement strand
GGAATTTTTATTGGAAGAATAAAAGGTTCTTTGTTACTAAAAGTTTAGGGGGCGAGTATATAGGCTTCGAGCCAGTGGAGGATGGTATTTGGACAATTTATTTTAGCTTTGTTAAAATAGGAATATTTGATGAAAAAAGACAGAAGGTCTCTAGGATATTAAAAGTGTAACCCATGTCTCCGGTCTAAACTGTTACCTATGTTCCCGGACGTACACGGGTGGTGGAGGCGGGTCCTCAGTGGGAGAAGCACGGATCCTATATCATATTTTCCGCAACTTTACAACTTGTCTTTTACCGGAGAAAGTGTTGGAGCTCCAACAGTAGATTATATCAAACGGAATAGAATTTCCATTCGCGCAATTGAGTTCACAGAAAGCGGATTCCATATTCACAAAGAAGCCTACCCATTTTTGTCTCGCCTAAACGAAGGACATGTGATATGGAAGCACTCATTGGTAGCCGGGGTACCACCGCACCGGCCCCCACCCACTCGGGTGGGGCACGCTTTTAAAGAATAGCTTTCGATCGCTCAGTGGGTTACATTTATATTGCCCGTATCGTTTGCAATCGCAGATTGCACCGATTCGCAGCGCGATCGTCTTCTCGCTTACTAAGGGCGCTCCGAAGGGGTGGGGAGAGTTTTAAAGAAAGGTTTTCGATCAGCTATTAGTTGCCATTTCAAACAGCCGTATCGTTTGCAATCGCAGATTGCACCGATTCGCAGCGCGATCGTCTTCTCAAAGTATTTTCTCCGCCCGGGTAAAAGCCCGGGCTCTACTTGAATCAAATTCCTTGGAGTAGTAATTCGATCTGCTTGGAGATCACGGCCCGGATATCGTCTTTCGCATCCTCATCCGGAAGGACCCTATGGTTCCAAATTTTCAAACCGAAGCGAATAAAGAAATTATCCAGAAACTCCGTCTCGATTCGAGTCTTCATGATAGTCTTAGCCGCTTCTCTATCCCATCTTAGAACGATACTCGTTCCTTTTCCGTCGTTTGCCTTTACAAGAGTTTCGGTAAACTCGTGGATGATGGACTGCAAGTTTCCGGGAATGAACAAATTGATCGCCCAAGAAGGAGCGAAATACGCGAAGGCTCCGCTTACTTCGAACTCTTGGATCTTAGTCACCTTCAAGTTCAATACTCCCGAATTTGCGGTATTCGTAAATCTTCCCAATAATTGGATATCGGAATTCTCCAAAACCAGTCCGTATAGATTGGCCTCTACGCTTGCCTTGGCTACGAAGGGAAATTCGGTAAGGGAATTGAGTGAAAATGCATCCTGCGGATAAAAATTCCCTTTGCTATCATAGGGAATCACCTTACCGTTCTGAGTGAAGAATTTAAAACGGATTTCTCTCGTCTTGGATTCTATCGAGAACTCCGCCAAGGAACGCCCTTGCAAGTTAGTCAGCCTTACCTTGATGAAACCTAAATATTTGATATCATCCAGATAATCTCCTAAATAAGGATAATCTCTCATGAGAGTCTGATCAATATTCCCCTCGAATGCAAACGCAGTCACTCCCGGGAGTTTCCCCTCGCTATAAACCTTCAATAAGGAATCCAAGCCGAAATAGTAGTTCATGAATTTTGCCAGAGCCGGATAGGACGCGGTAAAATCGTTGATGGCCTTTCTTGCCTCCGGGTCTTTGATTTTCTTGAACGCCGTGGTTTCGGGAGCCGCAATCGATTTCAAATTTCCCGAATCCAGAAAATGCAAACCGGAATCCATAGCGTTCAATCCGTGTTTATGCGTGAACGGCCCCATATGAGTCGCTATATCCAAATTCCCGGAGTAGGAATTTCCACCGAACGTAGGATTCGGATTATGTTTCAATGCGAACTCCGCGGAAAAGTCCCCGAAATTAGGAATCGGAACGTCCTTCAAACGAATCGGTTCGAGACTTACCTTATAACCGTCCGGCGCGAATCTTCCCCGATAGGTAACGAAATGCTGACCGTTACTGTCCTTCTCCATATATTCCGAATTATAAAGATTTTTTAATTCGAATCTCTCCAAGGACCGATCCAAATACTTATGAAAACCCACTGCTCTTCCGTCGTACTTGTTCTTCATCACCACGGTCTTCAGGAATTGGAAGAATTGTCTGGATATGTTCCTACCATCCGGACCGATTGAATCCGGAATCTGTTTCAATGAGTAGGCGGCGGATAAGGATCCTACCGTAAGCAGAAGTATCCCCGTCGCCCATGCGAATAAGATTCTTCGCATTCTATCCTTTCTCATTTTTTTGGTAATAGCTTCCATTCCTCTTCTCCCCTATTTATAACGCTTGTTTTATATTAGTCGGTTTTAGTAACCCGAGATTAACCAGAGATCCATACCTGTCAATTGTATAACGATCGCTACAATACTTCGAGATGGACGATAGACAAGCTTAGAAGAATAGAATAGAATGTTAACTGAAATCGAAAGAAACTATTGATTATAACACACGTTCTAATTCGGGGTAAGGAAGAATTCTTAAAGAATTCCTTGGCCTCTATATTCTTATGCCTCGGAATTATTACTCTCCTCTCTCCTCTTCAATTCTCCCCGAACGATATGGAAAACGGGAAATTGTAGGATAACGTCGAAAGTCAATGTGAAGAATAGCAACACCAATCCTAGAATCTGACCCCAAAAGGAAAGCCTCATCTCTTCGGATCCTGAGATCAGGAATAGAATGAGAACCGGGACGAATAGAATCACATAAGGTGTCCAAGCCGCCTGGATATAATCCGCTCTTACCAGATAGGAAGGTAGAGCGCGAATTCCCTGCAATACGTTTGCCTTGGCGATCCAAACCGGAACCACCAAAGAGTAGACCAATCCTATCACGAAAAAGGAAACCAAAAGAAGGCGAGATAGTTCCGGAGGAAGAGGTTGGGTCCTATCCTGGGAATGCTTCTCGAACTGAGCCTGCAATTCCGGAGTGATGAAAGGAGATACGAACAGATTGATGACGAGAAGCATCACGAAGCAAGCCAGGCACATCCATAAGAAAAATATAAAATATCTTTTTAGGTCCACAGGATCGGACGGATCCATTTTGGATCGGATCAGATAACCGTTCGCAAAATAAGTGCCCAGGAGCGCGATCCATAAAGGAATCGACATCTGACCGGAGGAAATCGTGAGAGCGATAAGGATAAGAATGATCGATCTCAAAATCACGACCAATTGGATTCTGCCGCGGTTCAGAATATACTGGAGATACTGTTGGAACATAGATGAAGCTCTTCAGATAGGATTTCCAGGAACCGAGATTGGAGCAAGCAAAGTTCCGGGAAAAACTTCCCGGGTTCGGAATCCGGAAAGAGATTAGGATTCTATTTCTTCTTCTCTGCTTTCTATCTCTATTCCTCCGAATTTTCGGACAAACACGAAGATCAATCCGAAATGGATCAATTCTACGAATACCAAAGGCAACATTTCCGTATAGATCGTAATCTTAGCGTAAGAATATTGGGCGTCCATGTCCTCCGGATTCGGAAAGCCGACTGCAAACACCGGTCCCCAGAAAACGATTCCGAACAGAAGCAAAAGGATCGACCACCCGATCCGGAAGGTATTGTCCGAAAAGATTCTCTTGGTATCCTCCCATTTGGGCAAAACTCGAAATCTTGCCGTAGCCAAAGCGGAATATACCAAAAAGGAAGGAAAAAGAAGATTTATGAGCCCTAGAATTGCGGACTTAGTGGTCACACTCGGATCCTTTGCGAATTCCACGGGAAGCTGGAAAAATTGGCTCACTCCGAAGGCTATGCAAACGATCAAAGCGACTAGTCCCACTATAAATAAGAGCATTCTTAATAAGAAAAGAATATAACCTTCTCCCGTTACTTTCCTCTCCGATTCTATATTTCTTCTAAATAGAAAAATATTCCCGAAAATCAAAACGAATTGTGCGATCGAAACCGGATAGATCCAGGAGGCCCCGGAAGCGGAATAATCCTGGTTCTTGAACTTTTCCAGTTCCTGTAATGTAAACGCGTAGGTAAAGAATACCGCTCCGGTTCGGACGATCCACGCTACAAGAAAAGCCTTGGAGCGCATTACATAATCTTTACACTCTAAGAAAAGATCCATTTTGACGCCTATTCCCCTTCGGTCTCGGCCGGAGGCTCGAAGCCTTTCACATTCTTCACGAATACGTAAGTCACATAACCGTATAAAATCACAAAAAGAGAATTTACAATTTCCATAATATAGAGTGGTATTTCCCTATTCACATAGAGTTCCCTCATTTTCACGACTTGCTCCGAAGGTTTCGCCGCGAGATCCCAAAACGATTTTAGATCCAAACCGTAATATCCGATAAAGAACACTCCCAGGATCGCGATAGAAACCAGGGCAAGTGCCTTTTTATATTCTCCTTCTCCCAATGCCGCCTTCATATTTCCCCAACCGGGCAACACTTTCAATCGAGCGAACTGAGCGGAGAAAAGCCAAACGAATACGGGGGTCGTGACTAATCCCAGTACCAGCACGATATCTACGAGAATCTTAACGATTCCCAAATACCCTTCGGGACCGGATTCGAATTTCGGAATCCAACCCGCACCCATTCCTATCGCGATTGCGATCCCTCCCAAAAGAATCAATACGATGAGTATGACTCCTAGTATAAGAAGGAAGCCCAGGTATCTAAGTAGGAAGAGTATGTAATCTCCGAAAGATACCGGCTTCTCCATCCCCGCTCTAAGAGAGAATAAGATCAGAAGGTTTAATCCGAGCTTGGAAAAGGTGATTAGAAATTGTCCGGGAGGCTGAGCGGTAGAAGGATCGCTTTTTGCGAAATCGATGAATTGGAATAAGGCATAATAGGAGAGCACTTCTCCCAATAGCCAGAGAACCCAAAACGATCTGAGGG
The DNA here is from genome assembly GCF_000306115.2 of Leptospira wolffii serovar Khorat str. Khorat-H2. Taxonomy (NCBI): domain Bacteria; kingdom Pseudomonadati; phylum Spirochaetota; class Leptospiria; order Leptospirales; family Leptospiraceae; genus Leptospira; species Leptospira wolffii. The sequence continues at coordinate 68,589 of NZ_AKWX02000014.1, read as the reverse complement.
AAAGTAGATATTTCTTATATTCTAATGCGATGTTCATAGTCCATTCTCGCGGAGGCCGCGTTTCTCGCAGTTTTTCGACCTCCCCGAAAAAGACGATTGGTTTTCGTGCTCCTTACGGAGAAATGATATACCGGATCGGGTTCCCTTTCCTGTCCTCCAGGTCCTGCAATCCTTGGTTGATTTCGTCCAATTTACGGATCCCGGTTATGGATTTGGATAAATTCAATTTTCCCTCCACATAAAGATCGATCAACTCCGGAATCGCCCTATGGTCCGAACCGTAGGAACCTGCCACGGTGATCTGCTTTTCTATGATGGAGAACGGTATCGCGAACTTCAGCGGTTCTCTACCGATCCCCACCAGAACCATTCTCCCCCCCGGATTCATGGCGCGTAATGATTCTTCTATATTCGTCATCCTTCCGGAGAAGTCCGCGAGTAGATCCACTCCCTTGGAGATTTCCTTTAGGGTCTTACCGGCATTCTTGACGCTTTTTAGATCCACTACTTCGTTTGCTCCGTAGGCGAGAGCGTTTTCCAAGGCTCCCTTATCCACATCCAAAGCGATCACTTTGCCCTTGGTCAAGGCTCTTGCGATTGCGACCCCGTGAATCCCCAATCCTCCACAACCGAATACCGCGACAGTATCCCCGTCCTGGATCTTACCGCGAAACTTAATCGCGTTATACGGCGTCGATACGGCGTCCGCCAGAATCGCTCCCTGTTCGAAGGGGATGGAATCCGGAAGAGGATACAAATAACGTTCTTCGACCACGTTGTATTCCGCAAAGCTGCCGCTGCGATCGAAACCGAAAACGCCTATTTCCTTGCATAGATTTTCCCTTCCGCTCTTACAAGCGGGACATTGCCCGCAACTGGTTCCTGCCGCGAGAACCACTCTGTCTCCCTTCTTGAATCGCGTCACATTCTCCCCTATTTCTTCCACGACTCCCGATGCCTCGTGTCCGGGGATCTGAGGGTAATGTTTGCACTTCAAGGTTCCGTGTAGAATGAGATGTATATCAGACCCGCATATCCCGCAGGCCTTGATGCCTACCTTGACCTCGTTCGGTCCTACTTTAGGGACGGAAACTTCCTGTATGCTCAGAGTTCTTTTTCCGGATTCCAATACTGCGGCTTTCATTCTCACTCCTTAAAGGACGACGAAATGAGATTACGGAAAGCGCTCCGACCGGTCAAGGGATTTGAGTCTTCGTTCTAAGAAAGCTTTAGTTTGGCTGAAGAATTAAATCCTTAGGAATTCACTTCCTCCTTCTGCTTTTAAAATACGCCGTTCGCTATAGAGTCGTTTCTACGTTTCCGTATTTCCTCCTTGTTCGAGAACACTCTCGTTTTTCCATGGTTATAGATCGCAAGAGCTGTGATAAACGATGACCAAACAAGACATATATAGACATATCAAAGCGAGTCAAAACGGACAGGATTGGCATCATAAGAATTGCTTCGGATGCGGACCGGAAAATCCCCGGGGCCTACATGCGAGCTTCCCTTTTCATGAAGCCTCCGGAGAAGTACGTTTCGATTGGACGATAGATAGGGATTTCGAAGGTGCTCCCGGATACGCTCACGGCGGAGCTTTGGCGACCCTCTTGGACGAGGCGCAAGGAGTTCTTTGTTTTCATTTAGGCCATTTCGTCATGACCGACCAACTCTATATGAGATATTATAAAGCCTGCCCTTTAGGAGAAGAGTTGGAAGTGAGATGCTGGGTAACGATGGTTAGGCGGAGACGACTTTACACCAAAGCCACCGTTCACCTCAAAAAAACCGGAGAATTACTGCTTTCTTCCAAGGCACGTTGGTACGATATGCCCGAGCGCGTTTTTGCGAGAATGTTCCAAGGCACCGCTTTCCCAGTGGATACCATCCTGAAAGTTCTGGAAGAAAACCAGAAACGAGGAAAGGAAATCCGGAAGCGTTTGAAACGCGAAAAAGTAAAATCCGCATAACGTTTTTTGCTGGAAGAAATCTAAAACCCTCCGGATCGTATTCGCTGCGAACGGAGGCAAGATGGAATTTTCCTGGCAAGTATATGCCGTCACTGCGGTACTACTATTTTTCAAACTCTTATCCAATGCGATCGTGCAGGGTCTCTTCCGAATCAAAACGAAAACCTTCCGGCATAAGGAGGACGCCACATTCTTCACAAGATCGGAACCGGCAAATCACGACGATCCGATCGTTATCACAGCTTCCAATCTTTTCCGGAACGACTTGGAAAACATTCCCATCTTTCTTTTTCTTCTATTGGGATACGTTCAATTGGACTGCTGGGAGGAAGGAACCGTACTCTACTCCGGACTATTCGTCCTTTCGCGGATATTGCACGCGATCTTTTACTATATTCCTCGTCAACCTTGGAGAAATATCTCTTACGATCTGGGAATCGGAAGTATGCTCGCGATCTCCTTCCATATATTACAATCCGTATTCTCCGGCTTCTGAAAGTCGATCTCCGGGACCGTCATTGAGAAATGATCCGTTAGTGTCCCGGAGAGTTCCTACAAAAATCCGCTTTCCTGAAAACGATTCCGTCTAAGTCTTATCGAAAGGAGAATACTTTGATCGAATTGTATACGGCCGGAACTCCGAACGGAAAGAAAGTTTCCATCATGTTGGAGGAATTAGGCCTTCCCTATAACGTGCATCCCATCAATCTAGGAAAGCTCGAACAAAAAGAAGAATGGTACCTGAAGATAAATCCGAACGGAAGGATTCCCGCAATCGTAGACACGGATAACGGCAATTTTCCCGTCTTCGAGTCGGGGGCCATTCTTATCTATCTGGCGGAAAAGACGGGAAAGTTCCTACCCAAGGATCCGAAAGAGAGATCCATCGCCATACAATGGTTGATGTTCCAAATGGGAGGAGTGGGCCCGATGCAGGGACAAGCCAACCATTTCATTAAATTCGCTCCCGAAAAGATTCCGTACGCCATGAAGAGATACTACGACGAAACGAAACGTCTTTATTCCGTCCTGGAAAGAAGACTCTCCGAATCGGAATACCTGGCAGGAAACGAATTGAGCGTCGCGGATATCGCCACCTGGCCTTGGGTAAAAGGTCGCAGTTATATCGATCTAGGTCTGGAAGATTATCCCAAATTGAAAGCCTGGGAAGAGAAACTCGGAAACCGTCCGGGTTTTATCAAAGGAAGCGAGATCCCTAAGACTTAAATCGAACTCGAGATGCCTTCCATCAGGAAGGCCGCTCTTTCCGGGTTGCCCGATCCTTGGTACGCCTTCGCCAATAATTCCGCCGTTCTTCGCAGACATAGGAGAATAAACGTTTGGTTTTTCCATTCTCCCGACCGAAAAATCGCAAACAACAATACGTTATTATTACTTGTGTTTGTCGATCGCGTAACCGATGGCAGGTCCGATCATCAGCATGGTCAGATAACGAAGTCCGATTTGGACGAAATAATCGTAGGCTCCCATTTTATTCATGGGAAGCAGGATCAGAAAATCAAGACCCCAATTTTCCAAAAGCCAGACGATACTGATCCCCAAAAAAGTTCCGAAGGCAGGGCGGGAAATTCGTTTGGAAAGAAGGGCGAGAAAAAAACAACCCGTAAGATTTCCCACGAGAAGCATCGTGGTCTTAAAAACGAAGAAATCTCCCTGTAATTTTCCTTCAGGGGTATAGAAGCCGAAGGCTACGATAAAAGGAACGAGCCAAATTAGAAAACCGAATCCTAAGACTCGCAAAAAGATCTGTTTCATGCGGATTCTTTTGCCCGTTTAACTCCGGTTTGTAAATTCGGATTTTTCTTTCTTAAATGGAAATCCGAATCGAAAAACCGACCGAGTCCGAATCTTTCACTTCCTTTCCGCAAGGGGAAGTCTTACCCGAAAACTAGTCCTTCCTGGACGGGAAACAAAATCTATACTACCGTTATGTCTTTCGACGATCTTCCTACAAATATCCAGTCCTAGACCGCTTCCCTCGCCTTGCATTTTGGTCGTGAAGAACGGCTCGAAAATCCGATCCTGGATCTCCTCCGGAATTCCTGGGCCGTCGTCGGTAACGCTTACGATTAGATCCTTGCCCTCCACGACCGACACCAATTCCAATTTGCCCTGGTAGGAGATGGCTTGGAAGGCGTTATTGATCAGATTCGCCCAAACTTGAGTCAATTGGTCCGCCTGACCGAGTACAAGAGAATCTTCCGAAAAATCCCTAACGATCTCCACTCCAAGCTTCGCCTTATTATAATATAATGTTAATACGATATCCATTTGTTCTCGGATATCCACGATTCCGATTCCACTCTGGTCCTGGTATACGTACGTTTTGAGGGCTCGAATCACTCCGGCCGCTTTGACGGCGGCCTCGCGAATCACATTACTATATCTCAATATTCCGGATAAACTCGAAGCGTTCGCCACTAGAGCGGGTAAAATTTCCTTCGGAATATTTAGAATCAACGCCAGAAGATCCTTAGGTCCGATTCCGAGTTCCGCGAGACTTTCCGACATCGTATCCAGGGAAGAATAGCCCATACTTGCCAATTCCTCTTTGATAGCCTTTCTATTCCGTCGTTCCTCGGCCGAATCGTAAAACTCCGGGAAAATACTGCCCTTAGAGAAGATCATTCGCCATACTTCCCTTTCCCTATCTCCGAATTCCGCATAATCGCAAAGAAGCTTTTCCCAATCGCTTCTGAATACGCTTTGTATTCCCTCATTAGAAGAGATGATCGCTCCTAAAGGCGTATTAACCTCGTGAGCTATACCAGCGATCAATTGGCCGAGTACTCCCATCTTTTCGGATTGCACCAATTGCGCTTGGGTGGATTTCAACTCCTCCAACGTATGAAGAAGGTCCTTATTGGTGGTCTCCAAGAAACGGTTCGCGGATTTGAGTTCTTCCGTTCTGAGTAGTACCTTGATTTCAAGCTCTTCGTTGAGCTTGCGAATCTGATCCTCCGCTCTCTTTCTTTCGGATATATCCCGAACGATCGCCTGCAAAAGAGTCCTTCCTCCCAGGGTGACGGAGGTAAGAGAAACCTCCGCGTCGAACGTACTCTTGTCTTTTCTGCAATGCAGCCATTCGAAAACCTGAGGCTCTCCCGCCATGGCCAAAGAGATCTTCTCTTTGGCTTTTTCCGAAGAAGGGGAGCCGTCGGGCTGGAACTCGGGAGAAAAATCCACGGGCGAGGCTCCTACGATATCCTGTTTCCGACATCCGAACATCTCTTCCGTCTTGGGATTGCATTCCAGGAAGTTACGATCGTCCATGATGAAGATCGCCTCGCCCGCCGATAAGAAAAGCGACCTAAACTGAGCCTCGTTTTCTTTGGAGCTGGCCTCGGCAGCTAATCTCTGAGAAAGAACGTTTTCGAGTTTTGCCTCGGTCTCCATCCTCTCTGTCATATCCTCGAAGACCAAAGCGATTCCGGCTAACTCTCCGTTTTCAAAGAGAGGATTCACCCTGAACCTGACTTGTAATAATAGATCGCTGATAGTGGTTCTATACGGACCTTGGTAATCGGAGGCTTCTCCTTTGAGTCCGCGCCCCAATAGTTCGGCTACCGTCTTGTCTTTTAGATCTAAATAGGAAAGTCCTATGATTTTCTCCCTGCTCGCACGCAAAAAATTCAGGGAGGATTCGTTGGCCTCTATGATCGTTCCGTGCTTATCGAAAATCATGAGTCCGATGGGAGATTGTTCGAACAAGGCTCGATATACGTTCTTATTTTCGATCTGGCTCATAGTATCGGGAAAGAATCCGAGTCGGGATCTCACACTATTCTTCCGATCTTGTTCCTCGGAATCAACCGAATATTTCGCGATACGGATCACGCAAATGAGGTCTAACTCGATTTCTTATAACGAGGGAGAAGAATGTAGAACGTGGTCCCGGAATCCGAAGTAGTAAAACGGATTGTTCCTTTATGCTCTTCCACGACGCTTTTGCAAATATCCAACCCCAGCCCGGTTCCTTCTCCGGGGGATTTCGTAGTGAAGAACGGATCGAATATCCTATCTCTGATATCCTCGGGAACTCCTCGACCAGTATCCCGGATGGAGATCTCCCAATTGCCATCGATCGGCTTAGCGTCCAAGAAAATCCGTCCCGAATAATTCATCGCGTGTAAGGCGTTTGTAATCAAATTCGTCCATAACAAATAAAGTCTTTCGGGATCGCCCTGCACAAGTGCGGTTTCAGGAATCCCGATATCGACCGACACCTTGCCTCTTATTTTTGAATAATATAATGTTATAATATTTTCTATTTGTTCTTTCGGAGAAACCGGTTCAAAATTCGGAGTCCAATCGCCATCTCCCGAAGCGTAACCTTTCAAAGCCTGAATCACTCTCGATGCCTTGATCGAGGCTTCAAGAATCAACTGACTCGATCGGGACAGACTGGATAACGTCGAGGCATTGTTTACGATCAACCAGCCTCTCTCTCCCTTAGGTAATCTCTCCGAAATCTCCCTTACTTGCTCCGGCGAATTCCCCATATCCGTAAGCATATCGGCCATGATCGAAGCGTTTTGGGCACCGACTTCCTTGAGTATGGATTCGGAAAGTTTTCTCTTCTTTCTTTCCTCTTTGGAATCAAAATCCGAATTCGTGACTCTTCCTCTTTTGAATAGAATCCCCCATAGCTCCATCTCTTCCCGATTCAATCCGGAATAATCGCGTATGAGTTCCTCCCATGGTCCGTTAAAAATGGAACGAATCCCCTCCGTAGAGGATCGAATCGCTCCTAGAGGCGTATTCAATTCATGAGCTATGCCTGCGATCAACCTTCCGAGTACGGCCATCTTTTCCGATCGGACCAGATTTTCTTGCGTTTTCTTTAATTCGATCATCGCAGTGCTAAGCTTATCGTTGGTATGAACCAAATACTGATTCGTAGATCTCAGCTCCTCCGTTCTTTCGGCCACGGTGTTTTCCAAAGCTTCGTTCGCGTCTCGTATGACTTTCTCCGCGACGGCCAGGTCGGAGACAAGAAGACTCTGGCGTAGACTAGCGATCACCACCATCACTCCCGCCGAAAACCAAATTACGAGTCGGATCGCTTCGGGAACTCCGGAGAGAGTCAAAGATAGTATGATGGCTGCCGAAGAGACGATCACCTCTAAGAGAGGGAGCACCCTTAAAAGCGTGCTTTCCGTTGCGGCTTCCTGTTTGGAGAATTGAGATCGGGGAGTCCAAGTCAAGGCTCCGTATCCTAAGGTCATACCTCCGATGGAAAAGAGGGCGTTGATAAAAGTTCCGTCCTTCGGAACGCTGATTAGAAAAATCGAATTCCATTGCAACCAACTGGTTCCCATTTCTACCAAGCCCAGGATCAGACAAAGATAAGGAAGGTCGAATTTCAATCGAAGGGACGGTTTCATTAAAATCCCTATCGTTGCGGCGGAGAGAATGGAAACCGGATAAACGGAAAGAGACAGTAATTGCAGCCAAGTGCGATCTTCTTTCCTGGAAAGATAAAGAACCAACGCGACTCCTATAACCGCGATGGTCAAAGCGATCGCGTCCATAGCAGCGACTTTAATTCTGGCTTTCGGAACCTTTCCTTTTAAGTAGAGTAGGAAGCCTATGATAAAGCAAGGCCCGAGCCAAGGATAGAATAGATCGCTAGGAGCAGGAAAGCTATAGAAATCCGCCAAGACCTGACCCACCCAAACGAATTGTCCGGTCATATAGGTCGCGAATCCCAGAAAGAACCAGAACTTCAAAGTTCTTACCTCTCCTTCCGAATTTCTGTATCCGAACCAGGCCGCGATACAACTTACTACGACGGAGAGAGTCCAGTGGACATTATCGTAAAGTCTAAGAAGCCGGATATCCTCCGTGAAATAGATGAACCCGAAAAGAAAAAGAATACTAGCGGATCCAATATAGAAGATTAGAAACCCTAAATTCTTATCCTTAGAGGATAGACTCGATGATGCGTCGATTGCGGAAACCATTCTCTAAAACGTGGGCGTTGATAGTAACCTTCCCGGCAAACCAGTCCACACCTTTTCTGTTAAGAGAAGCTTCGTTTTTCTCAATTCGGAATCCGCGCTACCCGGTCGGACAACTTTCGTCAATTTCTTTCGAAATCAATAAAGAGTCCGACTTTTTTTCTCAGGAATATGAGGAAGAGCATTCAGAGTTACCGGCAAAAACCCTCCCCTCATCCAACGAAATGTGCTGACCGAAGTATTCCAAATGAGAGGCATCCATGTGAATACGTTCGTATCTTGTTTTAGAATCTTGCGAAGCAGTAAAGAGATAGGCGTGCCGGAGGTAAAAATGAAGGTTCTCTCCGAAGAAGAAGGTAGAAAATACCGGTCATGAGCCCGTTCGATTCTGTACTCGAAATCCGAGTATGTCTCGATCCCTTCCGGGACGTATTCTCCCTTCTTCCAAAACTCCAAAATCTCTTCGGTCAATTTGAAGAATATGGCGGCAGAGCGAATCCCGCCTTTAAGTCTGATCTTTGAGAATGTGGCCAAGGTATCCGCGAATTCTGGACGGACGGTAGCCAGGTATTTCGCATAGCTCTTCCAAAGTTCGGCAGAGAATTCGTTCCAATCGGAATCTTCGATGGAGAGTTTCGAAAGAGAATAGGACCTTCCGGAATCCGCGGACTTTACTCCTTCCAAAAAGGATTCCGCGGTCTCGCGATGCCTTCTCAAAGAACCCGTAAGAATCCGATCCGGAAAGTCCTGATTCTCCGCCATATACCTTCCCAAAAGGAAGGCTTGCTCCTTTCCCTTGGGAGTGAGCATATCGTAATTTTCTCCCTGAGAATTTGCCTGACCGTGTCGAATCAGGTGAATGACGGACATAGATATATTACGATTCCGTGGTGAATCTGGGATTTACGATCTCGACCTTTTCTCGCACGGTTTCCTTGACATGCTTCCAAAATTCCGCGTCTTTCACCGATTTCTTTTCGGAGCGAATCTTGTCCCTTAGCTCCGTATTCCAGGATTGGACTAGATTCTTTTTCTCGTTCCATGTCCCGGGGATTTGACCTTTCTTACCCAAAAGAGAGGACAATCGGGCAAGTTCCTTGTCCAAGGATTCCTCTCCGGATCGGATCTCCCTGGAAATCACTCCCAGCATATTCCAGCTTACTAAGGTCTTGTAGGATAGAAGGTCCTTGTCCTTAAATTCGGGGAGAACATCTTTCATTAGAAATTCCTGAATTGCTTCCAATAGCTCCGTCGCGCTCGGTTTATCCTGCATAGCCCTTCATCCTAAAGACTCTTCGATGAGTCTCATAGCTTCGTATTCCATCTCGCAGGCCCTTCTTCCTATGGATGCGAGTTCTATCCCTTTATCCTTTCCGGAAAGATGCCTTTCCGCCTGGCCGATACAACCGATGGCCCAACGCAGATTTCCCATCACTTCCCAATAAAGAATCTTTCTTGGATCCAGTTTCACTCCCGAAGCTTTTTCATAAGCCTCGTAAAATTCGGAACGATCGGCGAAGCCTCCGGCTTCTTTATTCAATTTTCCGAATCTCCAATCGCGCATACAAAGCCAAGTCAGATCCTCGTGACGATCTCCCCAATGGGCGAACTCCCAATCCACGATTCCTTGCAACCCTTCCGAGTTAACCATGAAATTGCCGGTTCGAAAATCCCCATGAATCAAAACGGTCGCATCACTTTCGAGAGCGTTCGTCTCCAGCCAATTCAGAATCATCTCCATGGCAGGATAGGCTCCGTCCATGGATTCCAATTGCTTGCGAAGAGCGGCAACGGATCCTAAGGCCACGGTTTGGGTGCGAGCATCCTGGCCTAGGTCCAATACCTTTTTCAAGGACTCGTCCTTGCATTTTTCAGGAGTAACGGAATGGATCTTGGCCAAATTCTCCGCCAGCTCCTGAGTGAGTTGCTTTCTAACCTTGTTCAGACTAGGATCCTTGACCACGAATCTACCCGTGGCCTTTCCTTGGATCCTTTTCATGAAATAAAAAGGATTGCCGGTAACCCGATCGCTGGACTCCAACCAAAAAGGTTCCGGAGTCTTGACCCCCGCCTCGAAGGCCATTCTACAGACCTTGAACTCATCGATTCTAGACAAAGAGGCGAGTAACGCCGCCCCTTTGTCCGTACGATATACCGTCTGGTAGAGTCCTTTTTCGGGTCCGTCGGAAACCTTTATATCCGCCGAGAAATTCTCCTGACAAGCACCTCCCGTAAGAGAGATCATATTACTGATCTCCACTGGACTTTTCAGCCTTTCTCCTAGATAAGATTCGAGTCTCTCTTTCAGTTCGGCATCCTTCACCTAGAAGCTCCCTTTTCCCGACATTAGATTTCTTCCGATCACCATCTTATGCGTCTCCGTAGGACCGTCCGCGATCCTTGCGGCTCTAGCGTCTCTATAAAATAATTCCAATTTAAGATAACGACTAAAACCGTGGGAGCCGCAGATTTGGATGGCTCGATCGATGCATTTATTCAATGTTTCGCTCACCTGCCATTTGGCCATAGAGACGGCTTGCCTTGCGTCGCCGCCTTTCCTCAGTATATCCGCCGCCTTTAGGGTAAGAAGAAATCCGGACTCTATTTCCAGAGCGGATTCCGCGAACATCCATTGGATTCCCTGTTGTTCGGAAAGTTTTCCTCCGAACAATTCCCTTTTGATCGCGTATTCTCTTGCGATTTCCAAGGATCTTCTGGCGAGTCCGATCCATCGCATACAATGCGTTAAACGAGCGGGTCCTAATCTTTCTTGGGAAAGACGGAAACCTTCCGCGATTTTTCCCAGGACCTGAGATTCGTGGACTCTCACATTCTCGAATTTCAACTCGCAGTGCCCCCCCGGTCCATGGGATCCTAGAACTCCTATCTCCTGAACCATGGTGTATCCAGGAGCGTCCGTAGGAACCAAGAACATCGAGGTCCTACGAAAGCTATCGTTCACTTTCGCCATTACGATCAGGAAGGAGGCTCCGTTCGCACCTGTGCAGTACCATTTATGACCGTTGATCACATAATGGTCCCCGTCCTTGACAGCATTGGTGGATAGGGTCGTCGGATCCGAACCCGCTCCGGGAGGAGGCTCGGTCATCGCAAAACCGGACCGTATCTTTCCTTCCACAAGCGGGTAATAATATTTCTTTTTCTGTTCTTCGTTTGCAGCTAGGTGGAGAAGGTGCATATTCCCTTCGTCGGGAGCATCGCAATTGCAAAGATAGGGAGCGATAGGAGAACGACCTAGTTCGCTAAAGACGAGCGCGGTTCCGACCATATCGAGCCCCAACCCTCCTTCCGATTTAGGAAGGTGAGCCGTCCATAATCCTCTTTTTTTGGCTTCCTGTCTGAGTTCCTGGCAGAGAGCCTCCGGCATTCTACCGTCTTCGTAATCGTAACGATCCTCGGCAGGGATTGCGACTTCGTCCACGAAGGCTCTCGCCTTCTGCTTGACTTCTTCCACTTCTTTTGGAACGGATAAATCCATAATATATCAAATTTCCTTAATTTATTTTTCCAGAAATTCCTGGGGAAGCTTGAACTTCCCTATTCTATCGTTATGAAGACTTCCTAAGTATAGAAACTCGCCCTTTCTCTTGACCGAAGTGATCTCTTTCAGATGTTTTCCGGCGGGTTCCTGAAAACTCGCCTCTACGACTCCATCTTCGTTTAAAATCACCGCGAATCCGTAGGGTTTGGGCTTAGGCCACAGGAATTTCGGGAGCTTGGCCACGATCTTTTTGGCCCAAGGACGGGTGTGTAGGATCTTATCCACCATGAAATTCCGAACGGTAAACAAGGCTAAGTAGAAGTGACCGTTTCCGTCGGAGGAGATATTGTCGGGAAATCCGGGAAGATTCTCCACCCATATCTCGCTCGTTCCGGCCTTGGGTCCTTTCAACCAATACCTATGAATCCTATACTTATAGGTTTCATTCAGCACAATAAAATCTTCGTTCTTGGAAAGCGCAACTCCATTAGGAAAAAATAAATCTTTCATAAGCGTGGTCGTCTTTTTAGTTCGAGGATCAAACTTTAATAACCTTCCGTGAGGAACAGATTCCATTAGATCATACAAATATTCCGCCGATCCGTACTTATAGCTAGCATCGGAGAAATAGATCGTTCCGTCCTTTGTGACATCCAGATCGTCCGTAAATTTAAACGGAAGTCCCTCCGATTCCGTCGATAAAATTTCGACTTTACCGTCCTTACCAATTCTCAAAAGACCTTTCAACGCATCGGCGACGATCAACACCTCGTCGGATAACAATTTCATTCCGAGAGGACGACCTCCAGTGAATGCATGCGCTTTGATCTCGCCGCTTTTCTCGATCAGATATACTTTGCCGTCTTCGCTAGCGGAGTACACGTTACCTTGCTCGTCGGGTTCTATATCTTCCGGCCCGTGTATCTTTCCTAAAGCGAGAAGCTCTGCGGATTCGAGACTTCGATTCTGTTGGAATGCGCCTACAAGTCCCGGATCCTCGGGCGGTTCATACGCGATCGGTTCGATGGGAGAAGGTTTGCCTATAAAACCTATTACAAGAATGAGAAGAAATGCCGTTAATAGCAGGAGGATTCTTTTCGTGTTCACGATCCCCTCCTAAAGGGAAAACGATTGAAGACGCTATTCGGAAAGGTGGATGAGTCAACGGAAAATTCCCATCCCTACCTCATGTAGGAAGAATTATTGATTGCGGCCCCCAACCAATCGCCGATATCGTACATGTGGGCTCCGATAGAGCCCTTTTTCAAATGAAGATTTCGGAAGATATGGTTCAGAAACACGGGATTCGCTTTAAGGAATCTTCCGTGATTTTCGACGAAAACGAACCCGCCGATCAAATGTATCTCATCCTATCCGGCAAGGTGGGAATCCATAAAAAGGTTAAGGAAGCCTTCAAACTTCTCATCGAATTAAAAGAAGGCGATATGTTCGGGGAGATGGCTTTAGTGGACCGAAAGCCTCGAAGCGCGAGAGCGATTGCCAAGACCGACGTACTACTATTTGCGATAACCGAAAGCGTATTCTATAATCTGGTCCAAACCAATCCCTCCTTCTCCTTAAAGATGGTCAAAATGCTTTCCTCTAGACTCAGGGAAACGAACCAAACGATCGCAAGCCTACTCAGAGGAGATCGTAAGAATATAGTGACGTCGGCGTTGATCACATTCACGCAGACCAGGGGAGAACAGGAAGGCGGACTCTATAAGGTGCATCTCGCTGCATTCATCAAATGGGCGATTTTAAGAGTGGGATTGGAACACCAGGATTTGGTTTCCGCCATCAATCTCCTGGTCCGCGACAAACTAGTAGAGCAACCTAAAAACGATCCCAGCCATATTCTCATTCGCGAATCCTTCTTCAAATACACATTGGATCAGTAAGACTTGTCACTGAACCGAACAGCGCCTTCGCCTCAGGCAAGGTTGGATTATTTAGACAATCTCCGCTCTTTCGCCCTTCTTCTGGGATTGGCCTTTCACGTGGCAATCGTATACGCAGCGGTAATCATATACCCTCTTAGAAACGAAGAGAGATCCGTCGCATTCGACGTGTTCGGAGAATGGGTGCATCTATTCCGAATGCCTCTATTCTTCGTTCTATCCGGATACTTCACCGAGAGAACTTTTCTTTCCAAAAGCTTGAAGGAATTCCTAAGACTCAGGGGGTTACGAATCATTCTACCCTTAATCCCGGGAATCATCCTTTTCGCTCCGATGCAATATTATGTAAATGCGTTACAGGAAGGATACCAAGGAAATTATTTCCGATTCCTATGGGAAGAGTTCCTACTCAAGAACCCGGCCCCTTCTCACCTTTGGTTCATAGAATACTTGGCGCTGTATACTTTTCTGTATTTGGGGATACGTCCCCTGACCTCCCGTATCCGCACATGGATACTCCCGATTTCCAGATACGGAGAGGAGAATTCGGAAGCGGATCCCACACGAAAATGGGAGGCTCTTTTGATCGCCGGACTTTGGAGCGCCCTATTCACTTGCGGAATCAATTACTTTTTCCTAAAGGACGAAAAATACCTGAATATAGAGCCGGTACAATTCGTTTATGACCTAAGTTTTTTCCTTTTCGGAACCTTTCTATTCGGAAGAGAAAAACTCTTTCTGAAAGGAAACGTTTCAAATACGGAGATATCGGTTTTAGGAATTCTTTCCCTTCTATTTTTCGGAGTCTTTTACTGGATCAGCACCGTAGATCCTTATTGGTCCTATTTCGGTTATGCGGGAATCGGCATCCGAATCCTCCACATTTTCCTAAAATGTTTGGGCGGTTGGATTTGGATCGTATTCTTCATCCGAATTTTCCAGAGATTCGCTTCGGGAACCAATTCCCTAAGCGCTTATTTGCGGGAAGCGAGTCTACCCGTATATCTGATCCACCACCCGATCTCTTTAGGAATCGGATTCTTAGTCGTGGAAACGGGATTTTCCATTTGGCTTAAATTTACCCTGCATATCGTCCTAGTATATGCGGTTACGTTCGCATTGTATCATTTCGTGATCCGCGGATCCAATTTCTGGCTGACCGTACTCGGAAATCGAGGGCTTAGCTTCGGAAAGAAGAACCGGACCGTAGCTTAAAGAAAAATTTCACCCGTATTCATAAATATCGAAATTCCAATAGACGTTTCGATTTTCCTACCGAAACGTATTCGAAAGTCTTCTTCCACAAATTAGGATTTCCAAATGCGGACCTTTTACTTTTTGATTCTTCTCTTTTCCATTTTACTTTTCTGTAAAAAAGAAAATCCCCCCACATCCGAATCGAACCGGAACGCTGTACCTCCGGAAGACAATTCCCAGATCATGTGCGTAGGCACGAAAAAAGGACTGAAGGTCAGAGAAGATTCGAGTAAACAAGCGAAGGAACTCGAACTTCTACCCTACCAAACGGTGGTAAAGGTGAAAGGATTCGGTAAAGAGGAGAGGATAGACGGTAGGGTCCATCCTTGGGCGGTCATAGAATACCAAGGAAAAAGCGCCTGGGTATATTCCGGTTATCTAAAGGTGGATTGCAACGAATACCCGACTCCCGTTTCGGAGCCGGATCGAATCCGAGAATCCGATATCATCGGAGAATGGAAGAAATCCAAGAACTCCGAATATTATATCCGAATCAATACGGATCATACTTTTGAGTTCAGTTTATTCGGAGGATGCGACGGAGATGGCTGCGTAGAAGATGGCGGTTCCGGTAAATGGGACCTAAAAGACGATTTGATCTATTTTTATCATCCGAAGGATATCGCTGCGGAACATATCTATTGGGTCAATAAAGGATATCTGGAATCGGACGCAGCGCATAGCCCTTTCAAGGAAAACTACCGAAACGACTCCGTATACGGGCTTGAAAAATTCTAATCTCTCTAAACCTTCTTCGGGAAACGAAATCGGATTCCGTGAGCGAGAAATCTTCCTACAAAAATCCTAGGAGAATCCGGACTTTCTTTTCTAAAAATCCCTTGCCAGACGGTCTCGGAGAAAAATCATGTCTTTTACCGGGCCTGTAGCTCAGTTGGTTAGAGCACACGCTTGATAAGCGTGGGGTCATAAGTTCAAGTCTTATCAGGCCCAGGTTTAGCGATCGGAAGAGTGGAAATAGGTAGGAACTCCTCCCGAAACTCCGGATCGCTCGAAATGTCCACTCATCCCTGATACAAGGGGCGTTAGCTCAGCTGGGAGAGCATCTGATTTGCATTCAGAAGGTCATCGGTTCGATCCCGATACGCTCCAATTCGTTTTTTCCCTTTTCTTCCCCATCTAACTTAAGTCTCTCGCCAGGAAAAAGGCTGGATCTTCGCTTATCCTCCTCATAGGATTGCGATCCATGAAGTCTTTCCGTATCCTTCTACGCTTTTCTTTCGTATCGGTTCTATCCTTTACCTCATTCAATTGCGATGCCATCCGCCATCTTCTCGTGGCTCAGGTGGACGATATGGCCAAGTACAAGGCGGAAGGAAGAGAATCGGGACTAAAAGCTTCCTTCACCCAAAAGGACGAGAAGAGAAAGAAGATAGAAATTTCTCTCACCACGATCGGAACCGGTTTCTACCAACCCACGGATCTTCTCATCATTCCCGGGCCGGATATCTTCCTAGTGGCGGAAAAGACAGGGGCTCTGAAATGGCTGGATCCCAAGGACGGTAGCTCCGGTATATTATTAAAGCTAGATGGAATCTCCACCGATTCCGAACAAGGACTTCTAGGCGCAGTTCTACATCCCGATTTTCCCGAAAAGCCGCTTATCTATCTGAATTACGTTGCCAAGAAGAATGGAGAAACAAGTCGAGTCTCCGAATGGAAAATGGATCTGCCCAAGGATCCTAAAAAGGCAAAACTCTCCGGAGAACGGATCCTATTCGAACTCAAGCAACCGTACGGAAATCATAATGCGGGACAACTGGCCTTCGGCAAGGACGGGATGCTGTATATTGGTTGGGGAGACGGAGGATGGATGGGAGATCCTAAGGCAAACGGACAGAATCCTTCCACCTATCTCGGATCCTTCTTAAGAATCGACGTAAACTCCAAAGATCCGGGAAAAGAATACGCGGTACCCAAGGACAATCCCTTCTTAGGACAACCTAAGATTCTTCCCGAGACTTTTGCGTACGGTTTTCGTAACCCTTGGAGATATTCCTTCGACCCTTACGGCAGACTCATCGTCGCGGATGTGGGCCAGGATTCCTTCGAGGAGATCAATGTGGTGGAAGCCGGAAAAAATTACGGATGGAATAAGATGGAAGCCACTCATTGCTTCGAACCCAAAACGGATTGCGATACCAAAGGGCTCACCCTGCCTGTCTACGAATACGACCGAGAAGATGGAATGTCCATCACGGGAGGATACGTTATCACAAACGATAGGATCCCCGACCTACAAGGAAAATACGTCTTCGGAGATTTTATGACGGGAAGACTCTGGGCCATCGACATTCCTAAGGACGGAAGCAAAGTCAAGGAAGCATTCGCATTGGGAAGATGGCCTATACTCGTCTCCACTTTCGGAAAGGACGCTCGGGGCTCCGTGTATTTGGCGGATTTCCAGCAAGGACAGATTTTAAGAATCGATCCCGCGAAATAGGAAGAATAGATACTATTCCAAAAATTTAATCTCTTCCGACCGATTTCCTCCAGAGACGGATCTTGGTCCGATTCTCCTCCGTAAAGCGCTTTGATTTCTCTCCTTTCGGATCTTCTATGAGAAAGACAGGCGCTCCTTCGCAGTCCAATACGGATTTCGGTTCTCCGAATTTTTCTCTCACGATTTTCTCGTCTAACCCGTCCAGAATCGCGAAGGAATACGGAGCCTCCTTCTCGAACCATTCCAGTCTATTCTGCCAATAGAACAGCGTCAGATCGTATAAATAATCTTCCGGCTCCCATTTCGATTTGGAAAAAATCCGCATCGGCCTCACATACCAAAAACTCGCAAGACCTCTTCGTAAAGAATGAGTTTCGGCTAATTTTTCCAAGCAGGCTTGCCTGTTGGGAGTATGAATCAAACGAAGATCCCTATCTCGTGTATGGAGAATTAGAAATAGATTCCCGAAAATCAGAATGCCGGATAACCAAGAAGCGAGATTTTCATTCTTAAGAGAGTAGATGGATAAGAAGGAAAGACCTAAAGAAGAGAGAAGAATACAACCGAAATAACGGTCAATCGTCTGAAATCCTCCCTTGCCCAATAGGCCGAACAAAATTCCGTAGATCAAAAACGCCAGAGGGACGAGAGTCCCTAAAACCAAAAAGAAGAATCGCAAACGGTTTCCTTCCGAATCCGAAATCCATTCTTTCCGGAATCTCAAGAATAAATACGCCAAGAATATAATAAACAGATAAATCGAATTCTCTCCGACTAGAAAGGCGAATGAGCCCGCAAATTCGGAAATATTCCAATTCGAACCGATTCTTTTCCATTCTACCTTCAAGGGAAGAGCGTTTCCCGGAAAGAAGACGAGAGGATTTCGGAAGAATATTATAGAAACGATATATGATAGAAAGAGTCCCGATAATACGGGAACATACCGAAGGAAAATCCGAGTAGAATACCCTTCTTTCCCGAATTTTCGAAAACGACTCAGATCGGAGACGAGAATAGGAAGCAGAAAATAAGGTAAGAATAGAAGGTCACTCAAAGAGAACAAAAAGACGGCAAGGAAGAGTAGAAGGAAACGAACCCGGCCCCTTTTTCTCAACCATTCCAAATAGAGAAGCCAGGTCCATACAAGACCGACGAGAATCCCTCCATGAAACCCGGGAAGGAATACGAAGACGGTTTTTCCGAAGAAAAGCAAAGCCGCTCCGAAAAAATATCCGAAAGCAAGTGCAAGAAACGCCTCCCTCCCGGAAAGAACCTCTTTAAAATCCGGACGGGCCAGGCGTACTATGCCTAGGATCAAAAGAGTCCATTGCAGAAATGCGTAAACTAAATGGGTCGATTCCCAAGCGCCGGAATCCAAGGCTAAGAAAATAGTCCTAAGACTAAAATATTGCACCAAATCGGGGAAAAAATAAAAGGCGGGAGTCCAAGCCAGGTCCTTCCATCCGTTTAAAAAGTTTGCTCCCGGCCTTAGAAAAAGTTCCTGGTAGATAATCGGAAAGAACAAGGAATCTGCATTATAGAATCGATTCGCTAATTCCGGGAAAGACGCCACTTTTCCTAAGGCAATTAGAAACGTTGCCAAGGAACAAACGAAGGATATAATCGGGAATCGGGCGACAAAGGATCGAATCGGAAACAATAAGATAACCTAGGAACGGATTCTTGCCTTTTTCCCGAGTCGGGCAAGCCCATTTTATAAAAGAATGAAGAAGTCGAACCAATCCATTCTCTCCCGCTATTTTACCTGGCTGAGAAACGACGCGCCGGAAGGAGACAAAGAGGTGTTTCCGGAACTGGACTCGCATTTCCAAAGTTCCGTACCGGGACTTTTCGTTGCGGGAGATCTGACAGGAGTTCCCTTGCTCAAATACGCGGTGGAGAGCGGAAAGAATATCGCATCCTCCTTATCTCCTAGCGTCGGAAAGAAAAAAGAGGAGGACCTGGACCTAGTCATCATAGGAGGAGGACCCGCCGGAATCTCGGCCGGAATAGAAGCCTCCCGGAAAGGACTGAAATATATCGTCCTGGAGGCAAATCGTAGCTTCCATACCGTCACGAGCTATCCCAAAGGAAAACCAATCTTCGCCGAACCCGAGGAACTCCAACCGTCATCCCCTCTTATCATTCGAAACGGAACGAAGGAAGAATTACTTTCGGATCTATCCAAAGAATTAAAAAAACATAAATTAAATCTCTTCGAAGGAGAAAGAGCGGATTCCATTCTTCGCGACAGAAGGGAGTCCTCCCGATTTTTGGTCCGCACGGAGTCCGGAAAAGAATTCAGGTCCGAATTCGTAATCGTGGCAATCGGTAAATCGGGCGATAGCCGACGATTGAATATCCCGGGAGAGGATTCGGAAAACGTTTTTCATAGACTGATAGATCCGAAGGATTTCGAAGGACGTAAAACTTTGGTGGTAGGGGGAGGCGATAGCGCAGTCGAAGCCGCCCTCGCACTCTCGGATACCGCCTCCTCCGTATTACTTTCCTACAGAAGCCGGGAACTATCCCGCCCCAAAGAGGAGAATCGGATCCGATTCCAGGAGGCGGTCCGGGAGAATAAGATACGTTTCCTTCCCGAATCCAATCCATTAAAAATCCGGAATGGAGAAGTGATACTTTCCCGAAAAGGAAAGGAAATCTCCGAAAAAGTCGATTCCACCCTGGTCTTGATCGGTTCGGAGCCTCCGATTTCCTTTTTGAGGAAAGTGGGAATACGTATTCGAAGCGTTTTTTCTTCCGGAGAAATCCTAGGATTCTTAGCCCTTTTCTTCTTTTCCTTTTCCTTATATTTCGGAAAAGCCTCGTTTTACGGAACGGAATGGTATGCCTGGGCGGCCGCATTCGGATGGGTCGGATTCGCGGCCTCACTCATCGGTTGGCTCATTTTACGCGCTCGAAATTTTCATATATCGCTCAATTGGAATCTATTACGGAATTCCTATCTGATATCCGCAGCGGTTTATTTTATCATAATATATTTCGGAGCGAAGTACTTCGGATGGTACCTATTCGGTAAATACCCCAGCTTTCACTATACCGTCCTGTATTCGTCTACGATCCTATTCTTCGGCTTGAGAAGAATGAAGGTCCGCCCTACTCCCTATATCAAACTCCAAACCTGGACCCTGATTCTCATCCAGATCTTTCCACTATTCCTATTGCCCGAGATCATACTGCCGTTTTTAGGAGACCGGGGACTCTTGGGACCGAACAACGGATTCCTGCTCACTCAGGTTTTTCCGGATGGAGCGTATTGGAAGGCATACGGCCTGATTCTTGCCTGGCCTTTGAATATGGGAGTGCTATACGACGGAAGCATCACCACCTTCTGGCTGATTTACGGATTCTTTATAAGTTTCGTTCTAATTCCTATCCTGGTCTACAAATACGGGAAAGGAGCTTATTGCGGATGGATCTGTTCCTGCGGCGGACTTGCGGAGACCTTGGGAGACGAATTCCGGACCAGAATGCCCCACGGAAAGCTTGCCTATAAGTTGGAGCATTCCGGCCAATGGATCCTACTCATAGCGGCAATTCTCACATTGGCTAAATTGATCGGAAGTTCTGGGCACCTTTTCTGGCCTTTGGAATACGGAGCCGACTCGATCAAATTATATTATGATTTGATTGTGGATATGGGGCTCGGAGGAATCATAGGAGTAGGGGCCTATTTCGTCTTTTCCGGAAGGATCTGGTGCAGAATGTTTTGTCCTCTTTCCGCTCTTATGCATATCTACGCCAGATTTAGCAAGTTTCGGATCTTTTCCGATAAGAAGAGATGCATTTCCTGTAATATATGCACTAGCGTCTGCCACCAAGGGATCGACGTAATGAATTATGCAAATAAGGGAAGGCCCATGGACAGCGTGCAATGCGTTCGTTGCTCTGCCTGCGTTGTAGGATGTCCTACAAAAGTATTATCCTTCGGAAAAATCGAAGCGGGAAAACCCGTTTTGGACAGGCTTAGGGCCACGATCTGATTTTGTAGCTCATTTAGCGATCGTATAGGATACGTCCGCGGCTTGTAATTCCGAGCCCATAGGGAGCTTTAAAAGCATCGTATAAAAAAGAAGTCCGTCCATGATGGATTCGTCCAGGATTCGTAAACGCAAAGTATGCTTTTCTTTGGCCCGAAAACTTAATCCCTTACAATTATATCTTAAACGACTTAGGCTCCCCTCCAGATGCATCCCTTTCACTTCACAATTCGATTTGGACTTCATCGTATAATCGTCGGAAAAGAAAACGGTCACCGCCACTGGCCTAGAGCCTCCTCTTGCCGTCAGAACGACTTTAGCGAACGGATACCTACCCTCGCTCAATTTCAACAGAAGAGAACCGTGGGGAGAAACGGGAACATATCTTAAGATGGGTTGGGTCTCGCAATTAGTTTCAAGATCGAATTCCGTTCTTCCTACACAGAAAAGGTCCGCACTCATTTCCCGGTATTCCGGTTTGAGGGAATTATCGAATTTGAAATCCAGTTGGACCTCAGATTCTATCGGAGGAGGCGGAAGTTCACGAATATAAGGATCTCTTGAACATCCCGAAAGGAGAAAGAATAGAAGCGGGATATAAAAGAGAATTCGCTTTAGGAAGAATTTCATAAGAATAAAACCCGTACCGGGACCCCTCGCGGACACGAAAGTCGGACAAAATCCTGAAAAACCGGAAGAAGAGAAATCTTCGGGATTATTTAATGATCCCGTTGGCTTTCAGCTCTTCCTCTGTCAGGCCGGTGACCCGCCAAACGATGGTTAATTCGATCCCTTTTTGGATCATTTTACGAGCGACTTCCAATCTGGCTTCTGCCTTTAAGGTTTCCGCGACGGACACAAATCATCTCCTAAACTAGAGTCTTTGCATTAGAGAAATGAAGACTCCTGTCTGCATTCATTCGGAAAGACGATATCCGATTGTAAATAAATATAAATCCTTTTCGCGGAATTTTAATACGGGGTCGATGATTCGAATTTTGTAACAGATGCTCTATAGACGATCCGTTTTTTCTTGTCAATTTCTTGCTCTTAGATTAGTCTCCTTCGTCTATGAGTTCTTTTCTAGAGTATGTCCAAGACAGGATGAAGGTTTGCGGTCCTCTTACGTTCAAAAATATGTTCGGAGGTTTCGGAATCTACTCCGGCCCCCAGATCTTCGCCATGGTGATAAAAGACAATCTGTATTTCAGAGTCGGTCCGAGCAATCAGGCGGAATATGAATCCGCGGGTATGGCTCCCTTTACCTATTCCGGAAAAGACGGAAAATTGGTGAGAGTATCCTATTGGCAGGTCCCCGAAGAAGTTCTGGAAGACGACGAAGATCTTCGCTTTTGGTTCCAGAAGGCCTTGGCCGAAGCGAGAAAAGCGGCAGCTCCTAAGAAGAAGGTTCAAGTTCGCAAGACTCCCAAGAAATCCGTTCGCTCGACCAAACCGACGCCTAAAAAGAAAACCGCACGGAAGAAATCCAAGTCGGCCCCCAAGAAGAAGACTAGTAAACGGAAAGTTCCCGCGAGAAAGAAGCGCAAATCTTAATATGATTTTTTCGTTTTGTAGGAGTTCCCACAAAACGGCGTCTCGTCGCTCTAGAGATTGCGAATCAATATGCGGCAGGGATGCGGAGGGTGCGACGCAGTCTCGGCACGAGACCGAAGCCCGAAGCAAGCCCGGTCCCGGGTCCTGAGCTTGTCGAAGGATCGCGGGAGCCGCCCAAATCGCTTTTATAGTTTTTCATTTTACTTTAATCCTCCCGGTTTAGGATTAGGGTATGAAGTCGACTTTGTTTAAAAGTCTTTTAAGCATGGCACTGCTTTCAACGCTTGTGCTTTCTTTTAACTGCGGTCCGACTTGCGAGGCAGATCCTGTCGGAGTTCCTACGTCATCCGAATCTTCCCCTTGTCACCAAGAAGGTAACGGGTAAGGTCCGGGATGCGAATGGGATTCCGGTTCGATTTCCTTGGAAAAGGTGGATTCTCCCGCTTTCAAGGTCTTCCTACAAACGGCAGATCTAAATTTCATTTCGACCTATTCGTTCCGTACCAGACTCGAAATTTCTTCGACTCTTTGCGTATCCTTATTCGAGGAGTTGTTTCCCGGGTCCCGCAATTCCTCCGAGTTATCATCCATACGGTTATTGATTTAAAATCTCTCGTTCAATTCATACGAATAGAGAGGTTTTTATGCGTCATCTACGCAATATTCATTATATTCTAATTTTATTAATTCTATTTTCTTCCGAAACGTCGCCGACCTCCGCAAAAAACGGAAACGAGCTGGACCTAAGAGGAATCATCGAAACAGCGGAGAAGAATTCCCCGTTACTCACCGCACTTCATTCGGATCTGGAGTCCTTATTCTTCCGGAAAAAGCAGGAAGGCAAGACCCAGAACCCTTCCGTCACTTTGGATTACGGTCAAAGAACCGCGGCCAGCGAATCCGGCTCGGAATACGCCATGCAGATAGAGCAACCGATATATTTCCCGGGAAGGAAGGAACTCCGACAATTGCTGGTCGATAACGATTCCAAGATCAAGGAAATCCAAAACATTGAAGCCGCGAATTCCATACGCTTAAACTCGGTCAAATTCGCGTATAGGTATCTCGTAGCCGCCGATAAGCGGAATCACGTCAAGGAACGATTGAGAAGGCTTTCTTTGATAGAAAGTTACATCAAGGCCCGTCCGTTCGTTACTCCTCAAGCCAAGACGGATCTGTTCATCATCGAGACTAGAATCCTCGCACTGAGAAAACATTTCAACGACTTGGAATTGGGAGCCGCCAAGGATTACGAATCCATAAACTTATATCTGATGGCGAAATCGGTCCCCGTTCTAAGAATTCCTTTTTTCGAGGACGGAGTAAAATTCGACTTCGATGACATGCAAAAAAAGGCGGTCATCCACAATCCTTCCATATTGGCGGCTCAGGGAGAATTGGAAAGAGCCAGGACGGAACTCAGATTGGCGAATCTGGAAAAATATCCGGACTATTCGGTCATGAGCCAGGTCGGAGAAGACCGGTCAGGGGTCGCCAACCGATTCTACGATTTCGGCATAAAGTTCCGACTTCCTGTCTGGGACCAATTCCAGAACAAGGTCGCTTCCGCCGAAACCAATCTTAAGGCAAAACAAGACAGATTAACCCATCAAGAAAATCTAATTAGAACTTCCTTTAGACAGGCATTTCTGGATTACGAGCAAGCAAAGAAGAATCTGCAACTATACGACCTAAAGAAGTTGGACAGGATCGACAAGGACCTGAACTTCGCGGACTTGGAATTCAAAAAAGGAAGAATCCAATTAATCAGCTATTTGGAGTTGGAAAATCAACTCCATGAAGCACATCACGCGATTCTGGACGCGCAAATGTCCCATGTGGAAAGCCTCCTGAATCTTTTGTATATAACGAACGAAAAAGAAATCGTAGGTATTTTCGATAATGCTGTCCAGACTTTTGAATATCAGCCTAAGTAATCCTTATCTCTCCGTAGGAATCGTAGTTTTTCTATTCCTATTCTCTTTCTTCACCATCCGGGAAGTTCCGATAGACGCGGTTCCCGATATCACCAATGTCCAGGTGATCGTAACCACCGCGACGGGATCCTTGGATCCGGAACAAGTCGAGAAAGTGGTCACATTTCCTTTGGAGACGGAACTTCTAGGACTTCCGAACCTAATCGACGTTAGATCCGTTTCCAAATACGGTCTCTCCAATATCTCGTTGATCTTTAAGGAGAGTACGGATATCTACCAAGCCAGATCTATGGTATTGGAAAGAATTTCCAGCGCTAAGGACAAACTTCCTAAAGGTCTCTCTCCCAAAATCACTCCGAACACGACCGGTCTAGGAGAAATTTTCTTTTACTCCGTGGAAGCGAAGCCAGGGTCCGCCTTGGATAAACTTCCCGAAAAATTGAAGTTATTGCATTTGAGAACGATCCAGGATTATACGGTTCGCCCTCAACTAAAGGCCCTCGTTCCGGGTATCGTGGAAGTGGACTCCAACGGAGGATATGAAAAGGAAATCCATATCGATTTGAACCCTTCCAAAATGAAACGTTGGGGAATTCCCATAGACCAACTAGTACAGGATTTATCCACGATAGGCGAAAGCTTCGGTGGAGGTTTCATAGAACAAAACGATAAGATCTCCATCGTTAGAGCCTACGGAATCAAGAAGAATCTGAAGGAACTCTCTTCCGTTACGGTAAGAAGGACTCTGACCGGCGCCTCGATTCGGGTCGAGGATATAGCGGAAGTAAACGAACACGGCAGCCTTAGATTAGGAGGAGCCAGTTCCGAAGGAAAGGAAATCGTACTCGGCACCGCTCTCATGTTGAGAGGGGAGAATAGTTACAAGGTCAACGAAGATCTGAACCAAGCGATTTCCAAACTCAAACTACCCGAAGACGTAACGGTTAAGATTCTTCTGGAGAGATCCTTTCTCATCCAATCCACGATCCAAACTGTATTGAAGAACTTGGCCGAGGGAGCGATCCTCGTGATTCTCACCCTCTTTCTGATTCTTTTGAATCTGAGGGCCTCTCTGATCGTAGCGATCATCATACCGGGGTCCATGCTTCTTGCCGCGATCTTCATGAGAATATTCGGAATTTCGGCGAATCTGATGAGCCTAGGAGCTATCGACTTCGGATTGTTAGTCGATGCATCCATTGTGATTACGGAAAACGTATTGAGCAAATTCGAAAAAGGAACCTATCGAGACAAGGAGGCAAAGAAGAAAGCTATTCTGGAATCTTCCTTGGAAGTCCTGAAGCCTGTATCCTTCGGAATTTTAGTGATCATGCTTGTATACCTCCCCATTCTTACTCTCGACGGTATCCCGGGAAGAATGTTCCGTCCGATGGCGGAGACCGTTTTACTTGCCTTAGGCTTCAGTATGATCCTAGCGGTATTTCTTCTGCCTCCCCTTCTTTACTTCTTCCTTTCTCCCGAGAATGTGCAGTCGCATAAGCCGAAGAAAGAAAGTAAGATCGTCCAATTCTATGCAGCTCGACTTCCTTCTCTTCTGGAGAAACCCGGTAAAATCGTGATCTGGTCCGCATTATTCTTTGCGGTGACCCTTTTCGTATATTCCAGAATGGGAACCGTATTTCTCCCCAAACTGATGGAAGGAGACCTCATGCTGGTCATCGTTCGGGAAGGAAATACAGGAATCGAAGAAAGCCTTAGGGAGCAGAAAGAAGTCGAAAAACTTCTCATGCAGATGCCGGAGATAAAAAGCGTATTCTCTCGTATAGGCACAAGCTCCGTGGCCAACGACCCGATGGGTCCATTTAACGCGGATACATTCATTATTTTGAATAAGGAATCTCTTACGGATCTGCTATCCTCCGGGAAATGGGACGACTTCCTGACCCGCGTCCGAAAAAAGGTAAGCGATAAATTCCCGGAATCGGAACTTACGTTAAGCCAGCCCTTGGAGGCTAGATTCAACGAATTATTAGAGGGGAGTCGCGCGGATATCAGCGTTCGAATTCTGGGAAAGGATCTAAATACTCTACTAAGATTACAGGAATCCCTCAAAGGAACCTTGGCGAGCATTCCGGGAGCCGCGGAAGTGGAACTGGATCCAATCATGGCACTTCGGAATTCCAGCGTGATCGATATCGTCCCCGATCCTACAAAATTAAAATATTATAATATTTCACTTCCTGCCTTCAATTCGGCGGTAGAAAGCTCCATGAGCGGATTCGAGCTGGGAGGATATTACGAAGAAGAGGTAAGATTTCCGATTAAGATCTGGATCTCGGAGGAATTTCGGAATCGTGAAAAAGAGATAGGAGAGATCGATGTAGGTACCAGCGATGGAGGTATGATTCCCATCAAACTTTTGGCGTCCATTCGTAAAGAGGACAAGGTGATGACTATCTCGCGCAATCGATCCAGGAGGTTCGTCGCCGTTTCGGTCAACTTGAGAGGTAGGGATCTGGAAGGTTTTTATTCCGAGGCAAAGGAGAAGGTATCTAAATTGGAAATCCCCGAAGGTTATTCCTTATTTTGGGGAGGCCAAATCGAGAACCTAGCCAATGCGAAATCCAAATTGGGCCTGATCATCCCTTCCACACTTTTCATGATCTTTACCGTTCTCTATCTGGGACTGAAATCGGTAAAGCAGGCCTTGCTCGTATTCTTCTGCGTCCCATTCGCATTAACGGGCGGGATTTGGTTTCTATTTTTAAGAGGAATGGATCTGAGCGTTTCGGCATTCGTAGGATGTATCGCTCTTTCCGGAATCGCGGTATTGAACGGTCTTGTGAAACTCGCAACGATAGATCGGATCCGAATCGAGGAAAAACTTTCCGTTCGAGAAGCGGTATTGCAGGGAGCCGTAAGTAGGATCCGACCGGTCATCATGACAGCCCTCGTAGCCTCCTTAGGATTCTTACCCATGGCGTTCGGTAGCGGATTAGGCTCCGAGGTGCAGAAGCCTTTGGCCACGGTGGTAATCGGGGGAATCGTCTCTTCTACGATTCTCACCCTCATATTATTACCCGTATTCTATTACTGGTTAGAGAAGGAGTCTCGATGAAAAGGGAAGGGTTTGTCTTTTTAATAAGAAAGAATAGACGATAAATTTATTATTTCCATAAATCGGACCTCTTGTAAACTCATGCCCATCCGAATTCTGCATGGGAATCCGAGAGGTCCCAAAATGGAAAATCCAAGGCAAGCCTTCGCTCGGGCATCGGCCCAAGACCGAAGAGCCGGATCGAATTTTGGATTGCAATTCACAATGGTGCCATTAGCTTATCCGCAGGAAAATACTCATGCGAAATAACGTATCTCTCTTTTACATTTCATTCTTCATTTTCACCGCGTCGCTTTTACTTCATTGCGGAAAATCCCAAGAGAATGACCTATGGGCTCTTCTCTTAATCAATCAAAATCCAGAAGTTGTCCAGCCCGAAGCCCCTCTTTTCTCTCCGGCGGGAGGAAGTTCATATTCGGGAGGACAGTCGATCACTATCAGTTCGATCACTGCAAGCTCCAACATATACTATACGAAGAACGGATCCAATCCGTCGGCATCCGACACGCTCTACTCGGGACCCATCACTTGCTATATCCCTGCCTTTACCCTAAAAGCCGTAGCAATAAAAGACGGTATAACTTCCGCGATTAGCTCTTCCGGATTCAACTGCAATATTTGCTCGATGAATAGCCAATGTCCAGGCTCCGTTTGCTCGAGCGGCTTTTGCCAATAATCCTACAAATCTCCAAGCGAGCCTTCCTTTCTCAAGCGTAAGGAGAAGTTCCGATTAAAATTGCCCGCTTTTCAAAACTAAATCAGGAATCCTTTAGATATCTTCCTATCATCTGTGATAAAATCTATACGAGAAGATAAATGAGAATAGGACTCCTTAAGCAATCGCGGGAATCTATCTCCCCAAGCTCGGAGCAAAAATCGAGTCCTTTCTTTTATCCGACTCGTAATAATTCCCTTAGGAATAATTGCTGCGGAAGACTTTCCAAAAGGATCGCATGGTCGGAAAGAATCGAATGAAGACCTCGGAAAATAAAAAAGATCGTCCGGACACTCACCCCGGAAATCCGGCGGAGAATAGGATTATAGATAAGGGAAAAGAGCTATTTCTCCTAAGCGATTCCTTCGAAGGCGGCCCTTTTAGTTCCTACAAAATATTTTCCTTCGGTCTGCGATTCATGGATCACAGGCCTAGATTAAAACTCCAGGCATTCCGTTTCGCGGACCTATTTCCGAGCTTGAATTCATTATCCTTAATATCGAAATACATCCGCTTGTACTTCCTATCTACACCGGTGGAATTACCTAGGATCCTATTATTTCCTCTCGCCCTAGTGCTTTCCAATCCGATCAGCTCCGCCCTCGCGGCATGGGGCGCTAAGCTGGGAATTCGTCTGGTGGCCCGTTTCTTCATATTAGGAACAAATTATAAAGAAGGAAGGGACAAGATTCTTTCCAGATACGAAAACGGGGTAAGCACGACAGTCGATATCTTGGGAGAAGCCGTTCTATCCGAAAAGGAAGCCCGGGAATACTCACGTAAGTATCTCGAGTTACTGGAAGGGATACACTCCGACTCCGAGCTCTCCAGAATCAGGAGCGAAAATTTCCGAAACGAGCCGGTAGGCAATGTTTCCGTGAAATGCTCTTCTCTCTATTCTCAATTGGATCCGTTAGCCCATTCTTCCTCCGTATCCGCCCTAAAAGAAAGATTAAGACCGATTCTTAAGTCGGCTGTGAACAAGAATATATTCATTAATCTGGATATGGAACAGTACGAGACGAAGGAGATCCTACTCGATACCGCAATGCAAATATTCTCCGAACCGGAATTCGCGGACTATCCCCATTTCGGAATCGTAATCCAAGCCTATTTAAGGTCCTCTCAAACAGACTTACGTAGAATCATAGAATATTCTAAAAAAAGAAAATATCCTCTGACGATCCGCCTGGTTAAAGGGGCCTATTGGGAATACGAAATGACCCAGGCTTTACAGAAAGGTTGGGAACCTCCCGTCTTCCTGAAAAAAAACGAGACGGACGCAAATTACGAAGAATGTACCGTAATACTTCTAGACGCGTATCCCTTCATCCGTCCCGCATTCGCTTCGCATAATATAAGAAGCCTGGCATCCGCATTAGTTGGTGCCGAAGAAAGATCCGTTCCTAAGGATTTCTTCGAAGTTCAAATGCTCTACGGCATGGGAGATTCCTTCAAGAAGGCGATTCGATCCTTAGGCATAGGAGTCAGAGAATATTCTCCTATCGGGGAAGTGATCCCCGGTATGGCCTATTTGGTCCGAAGGCTACTAGAAAATTCCACGAACGAAGGGTTTCTAAGAAACATAAACGCGAATAAAAAGGATCGGGAAAAACTCCTATACCTGGATACGGGAAAAGCAATATGAGCGATAACGGTAAGCATTCCATTTTTCAGAACGAGCCATTAAGGGATTTTTCCAAAGAAGAGGAAAGATCCGCGCTATTCTCCGAAATCCAAAAGGTGAGAAAAGAGCTCCCCTTTCGTTTCGGTCCGGTGATTTCCGGAAAAGAAATCCGAACCGGCGAAATGGCGGTATGGACTAATCCGGCCCGAACTTCGGAAGAGATCGCAAGAACACATTACGCTAGCATAGAAGATGCGGAAAGAGCGGCCAAAGAAGCAACTGCATACTCTGAGACCTGGAAAAAGACCGATCCAAAGGAAAGAATTTCCGTATTAAAAAAAGCGGCCAAACTCATAAGAGGGAGAAAAAATCGGCTAAGCGCCATTCTCTCCTTAGAAGTCGGGAAAGGAGCCAAGGACATAGATGCGGAAATCGCGGAGGCCATCGACTTTTGCGAATTTTACGCCGAAGAAGCCGAAACCGTTTTTCAACCCAGAGTTCGCAATCTACCGGGAGAGGAAAACGCTTACTCTTACATTCCCAGAGGGACCACTTTAGTCGTTGCTCCCTGGAATTTTCCGTTGGCCATTTTATGCGGGATGACGGTTGCGCCGTTAGTGACTGGAAATACAGTCCTTATGAAACCGGCGGAACAATCCTCCGCCATCGCTTTCGAATTCTTTAATATTCTCCTAGAGGCCGGAGCTCCCCCGTCTTCCATACATTTTTTACCCGGCAAGGGAGAAGAAGTAGGAGCCTATTTAGTTCGACACCCATCCGTTCATACCGTCAATTTTACGGGTTCCCGCGCGGTTGGGCTCGGAATGATCCGGGAAGCTGCCAACCAAAATTCAAAATTCGTAAAAAAGGTAATCGCGGAGATGGGAGGGAAGAACGCCATCATCGTGGACGAGGATGCGGATCTAGACGAGGCGGTAAGCGGAGCATTGCAATCCGCCTTCGGTTTCCAAGGGCAGAAATGCAGCGCCTTGTCCAGATTGATTTTGGTGGAGTCCTGTTACGAACCGTTTAAGAGACGTTTGGTGGACGCTCTCCAATCCTGGAAGGTGGGCGCTCCAGAAGACCCTTCGGTTAAGATCGGTCCGGTGATCGATTCCGAAGCGAAACAAAGACTGGAAGAAATCGCCGAACAATTTCGGAGTTCTATTCTAAGCAAATATACGATACCCGAGGATCTGAAAAACTCCGGTAATTTCGTTGAGCCGATCGTTTTCGAAAGCAAGGACCCTTCTTCTCCGTTGGGACAAACTGAATTCTTCGGTCCCTATCTGACTCTTTTTCGGGCTAAGAATTTCGAAGAAGCGATTCGGATCGCAAACGATGTGGACTATGCGCTTACCGGCGGTGTGTATTCTCGAAATCCTAAAAATATAGAAGCGGCCAAGAAGGATTTCGAAGTCGGAAATCTTTATATCAACCGAGGAATCACGGGAGCTATCGTGGATAGACAACCATTCGGAGGATACAAACTATCCGGAGTGGGAGCTAAGGCGGGAGGCCCCGATTACTTGAGGCAGTTTTTAGAACCCGTTAGCATTACGGAAAATACCATGCGTAGAGGTTTCATTCCCGAAACATAAACCTCGGTTTTATTCTTGACCGATACTTTGAACGGGATTCTCTTTCCTCCTTTATAAGGAAGGAAGAATGAAGATCGTTTTAATCCATGGAATGTGGTGCCGCGCGGAAACTTTATCCGCTTTAAAGGATGCCCTAACTCAGGCAGGGCACGAGGTCTTCGCTCCCACCCTACCCTTCCATGTTCCCAGTTCCAACCCTCCCCCCGAATTGGGAAGTTATAGATTGGTTGATTACGTTTCCTATCTCACCAAGGAAATCAAAGCGAAGGGTTGGGAAAAGCCCGTATTGATCGGGCATTCTATGGGAGGCTGGCTGGCTCAGGCCTTGGCGGCGGAAGGACTTGCGAGTAGACTCGTGCTCTTCGCTCCTGCGGCACCCAGAGGAATATTTCCGTTAGGGATCGCACCGTTATACACATTGCTCGAAGTTCCTTTCAAATGGAAGTTCTGGGCCAAACCCTTCCAACCCACGTTTCGAGGCGCCAACTTCGGACTATTAAACAGGATCCCCAAAGAAAAAAGAAGAGAACTTTATAATTCCTTAAACTGGGAATCGGGAAGAGCCTTGTTCGAATTGGCTTTCTGGTTTTTCGATCCCTTTGCAGGAAACAGGATAGACGCAAATAAAGTGGATTGCCCCGTTCTAGTTCTCGCAGGCAAGGAAGATAGAATCATACCGAATCGAGTCACCAAAGCCATAGCCAGAAGATACTCCAACTCGGAATACGAAGTTTTCCCGGGACACGCGCATTGGTTAGTGGATGAGCCGGGAAAAGAAAAGATATACTCGGTCATGCTGGATTGGTTAAAACGAAACTCGAAGTGAATCAAAAAAGATGAAAGACGAATTAATCTCTTTAGCGAAAACTGCGGCCAAAAGCTCCGGAAAGATCCTACTATTTTCCTTTCTAGCCTTGGTATTAGGGCTCATATTCAACGTGATCTTTTTAATACTTTGCATACCGGAAATGAAGTCCATCGTATCCCAAATAGGTGCCATGCCTATCGCAAGGGCCGGAGGGATCGGAGCCGTGATTGCGCTCCTATTCCTGCTCATAGGGATGTGGCCTATCGTATTACTGATCACTTCTTTCGGACTAGGCTTCCCGATCGCATATTTACTTTCCGTAAAGTCTCATATGATGAGTCGGGAAATCGCAAAACTCATATCGGAGCATAAGGGTTGGTTCGTGGATAATATTTCCCGATTTGCAACCAATCAAATCTGGAAAAAAGTCGATTCGGAAAATCCGGGAGCGGTCAAACAAGCTATCTTGGCGAAATTGAAGAATATTCCGGCACTTCTAAACGAAGAGGATTCTTGGCCGGCAATCGTTCGAATTTTCGTACGCAAGATATTAAAGAGCTTACATCTGGAAGAAATAGCCAGAGAAATAGTCGAAAAGCATTCCGAAAACGAATCTTTCACAAAAGAATCTCTGGAAGAATCCCTCAATAAATGCTTCCACAAGGCGATCGACGAGAGACTCGAACCTTCTCCGCCAATTCTACTCTATTCTCTCATTGCCTTGAACCTGGGAATTTTTCTTTTCGTCAAAATACTCTATTGAGCGATTTCGAAAAGGAGAGGATGTCGTTTTTTTACGTGTAACTCCCACTCGCTTTGTAGGAACTATTCGAAGAAATACAAATGCAAATCTTCCGGATCCTAATACCAATATTCCTAATCGGAATCGGATGCGCTCCTTATGAAGAAATGAGTATGAGCGGAGAAGAAGCCTTGTTGCGTCTCAAAGCGTCCGGAACTTCTTACAGAGAATTTCCTATCGTTCCGGAAGACGATTCCATCCATTGGATCGTCCAAGGATGCGAAGAAGGCTCTATAAGAAGAGTCTTGGTGTTTGTACACGGATCTCCCGGAAATTGGGCGAATTATCTACGTTATTTCGAAGATCCGGAGCTACAAAAAAAATATTGTCTACTCGGAATGGATCGACCCGGATTCGGAAAATCTCCCAAGGCCATCCCGGATGTGAATGCCCAAGCGGAAAAGCTGGTTACTTCCCTATATTCGATCTTGGGAAAGGAAAAAAAGAAAAATATAATATTACTCGGACATTCCTACGGAGGGCCGGTCGCGGCAAGAATGGCGGTGATTTCTCCGGATAGAATCCGATCTCTGATTCTACTCGCTCCGGCTATGGATCCGGGAACCGAAGAAGTCAGATGGTACAATCGTATAGCGAAAATAATCGGACCGCTTTTAGGAAAGGACTGGAAGAACAGTAACGAGGAAATGCTGCCTTTAAAAGAGCAATTGACCGAGATTGCTCCGGATTGGAAAAAAATACAAGCGGATACGATCGTCGTTCAGGGAGAAGAAGACGGATTGGTTTCTCCTGAAAATCTGGAATTTGTACGGAAGAATTTTCCTCCCCAAAGAATCCTTAAAACCTATTTGCTTACGGGAGAAGGTCATTTCATACCCTGGAAGAGATTCGATTTAGTTAAGAAAATTCTTATAGAAGATCTCGCCCCATAAAGAAAAAAAAATCTACATCAAATAGCGCTTTCCGATATTGTCCCTCAGATTCGGATTTGCTCCGTTGCGAATGAGTAGATCGGAAATTTCCGCAAGTCCGTCGTAACTATAGGAAATATGCAATGGGGTCACGCCGTTCGAATCTCTAACGTTCGGATCCGCCCCATAGGAGAGAAGAAGTTTTACCGCATCGAGTTTCCCATTCTCGACGGCTATATGCAAAGGATAAATACCGAAAGAATTCGACCGATTCGGATCCAAGCCACAGGAAAGTAACTCTTCCAAATAGTAAAAATCGCTCGTGTCCGAGCAAGATACGCCTAAAAGCATGGAAGAAGCGTCCAGGAAATCCTCTTCCTTTCTTAATCCGATTAATAGGTTCCTAAAATCCTCCAACTTCCCGTCGGAAATGGCCGAGACGAATTCTCTCATCTTAGTCCGATATCCGTAACTACGAATTGCATCCAAAATAGTCTTCATATCTTGCCCTCTCGAATTCCCTTTATAACCTATTTCTCGGAATCCGAATTGTAAAAATGGGACATCTTTTTATAAAAATCGAACCATTCTTTCGGAGAAATCCCAGAGATCTCCTTAAATTCCTTTATTAAATGGGGTTGGTCGGAATATCCGCTCTCCAAAGCGATATCCGTCAATCTAACATGTTCATTTATGTTTTTATAATGCATCGGATTGCGAACCAGGGTTAAGACTCTATGCAATTTTCTAAAATCCTTGGGAGAAAGTCCGTAGATCTTTTTGAATTTTCTATCCAATTGTTTACGAGAAATTCCAAGCGCTGAAGCTAACTCATCGACCCTCGCGGCTTTTTTTAGGGCCTCTAAAGCCGATTTCAAAAAATCGGGAATTTCTCTCTTCTTCCCCATATTAGAGCGTAGAAAAGAATCCAAATGAGCGGAAAGATCGGAGTCCTTCCGATATATTCTAAAATTCTTATCCGACCCAAACTCCAAGACTTCCGACACAGGAGGAAAGCGATCGGAAATTTCCGCCGAGGAAATAGAATATAGCTCCCATAAGGCACCGGGATGAAACCGAATCGATGCCAGTTCCAAAGGCGTTTTAGATTCAACTTTCCATCGACGAGTCTGAGGGCCGATCCAATGAACCCGATCCAAATTATAACGGGAAGAATCCGGAAAGAGAAGAACGGGAGGCTCCGAAAAATGAAATACCAGCTCCGGCTCGTAAGAAGGAAGGATCCATGGTAATTCGGAGGATCGAATTCCTTCCCATACCCAGTATTCCTTCACAAAATCGGATAAATCTTTCGCTGGAGAGATGAATCTAATCATGAGCTTAGATGAGAATATTCCGGCAGATAGAATACGTCCAGAGAAATCCAGAATGCTTACGCTCTTGATCGCCCTTCCGGAAAGAGAAAAAAGATTGCAAAACTTATTCAATAACCAAATAGTTATATAAAATACTAAGAATATGCTCTGAGAGAACTCAAAAAAGGAAGGTCGGAGATGAAGGAATTGAAAGTAGAAGCCAAGGGAGATCGGGAAATAATAATGACCCGAGTCTTCAACGCGTCTCGGGATCTAGTGTATGATTGCTTTACCAAGCCGGAACTTTTAAAGCGTTGGTTGTACGGTCCCGAAGGCTGGAGCCTAGCGGAATGCGAAGTAGACCTGAGAGTAGGAGGAAAATACAGATACCTCTGGAGACATATAAAGACTGGAGAGGACATGGGGGCAGGAGGAGTTTATAAGGAGATTCAAACGCCCGAGAAGATCGTGTGCACCGAAGCTTTCGACGAATCCTGGTATCCGGGAGAGTCCATTCTTACGAATCTATTCATAGAAAAAGCGGGCAAGACGACCTTCTATTTAACCATTTTATATGAATCCCGAGAAGCCAGAGACATCGTCATCAAATCTCCGATGGAAGGCGGAGCGGGCCAAAGTTACGACAGACTCGCAAGTTTGCTAAAAGAGCTATCCGCCTAATGTCCTTAAGCTCTCAGCGAATCGTTCCCACCGACGGAAATTCGAAAAATTTCAGTTCTTGCCGTAAGCTTCTTGAAGAAGTTGGATATTGATCTTTTTCATTTGAAGCATAGCCTGCATGACTCTGGATGATTTTGCGGGATCCTTATCCGACAAAAGCTTGCCCAAAATCGGAGGAACGATCTGCCAAGAAATCCCGAACTTATCCTTGAGCCAACCGCAAGGTTGTTCTTCCCCGCCTTCGCTTAACTTGCTCCAAAAATGATCGATCTCGCTTTGAGTTTCGCAACTCACAAAGAAAGAGATAGCCTCCGTAAATTTAAACTGAGGCCCCGCATTCAGAGCGATAAAATCCATGCCGTCCAAAGAAAAACTCGCGGACATCACGGTTCCCTCCGGAAAAGGAGAGTCTTTCGGATAACGACTCACATCGCCCACCTTCGCGTTCTTAAAAATGGACGTATAGAAATTCATCGCCTCTTCCGCCCGACCGTCAAACCAAAGGAAAGGTGTAATCTTCTGCATATTCATCTCCGCAACTCTATTTATTTCATTTCTATAATATTATACTTTTGTACCGTAAAGCATGGCACCCAGCCAGCTGCAAGGAAGGGAAACAACTATGAGACCGATAGAATACCAAGCAGGTCCCATTCCCCCCATAAAAATAGCTCCTAAGGAGCTAATGACGACCCCGATAAAACCCAAGATTAATGCGTGAGTCATCGGCTTACTCGGAGCTAATCTCGCGGCGATATAACCGCCCATGATACCCGTTAAGACGCGGTAAACGGAAGCCACGGCCGCGTGAAGATCGTTCAGTTTCTGGTCCCAACCCGGAAAAAAGCGGATCCCATGAAGAATAATATCTATGATCGTAGTCACCACAAAGATCGCCAAAAGAGCGGCAAAAACCGCCCAAACACTTTTCCAAATTTTCTTATCCATACTCGACCTCTCTAACTCAAATTCATAAATATTAGAAACGACTTCGCGAAAAGGAAAATCACTTAGATTTCTTAGAAAGCCTCGATCTCTTTATACCTTTTTCCAACTGTAGGACTTCCAACAATTCGTCCAATTTCTCAAAGCGTGCTTCCCAAAGCTTACGGTAAGATTCTAACCATTCGTTCGCTTCCCCTAAAGGAGTCGCTTCGATACGACGAGGGCGGCGCTGTGCCTCCGAACCTTGGGAAATCAGGCCCGCTTTTTCCAACACCTTCAAATGTTTGGAGATGGCGGGCTGACTCATCTTAAATGGTTTGGCCAGATCCGTAACGGAAGCCTCCCCATTTGCCAACCTTGCAAGAATGGCGCGTCTTGTAGGATCCGCTAAGGCCGCAAAAGTCGCGTCCAAGCGATCTTCTTTTTTTAGAGCATAACCCATATTATATATAACCATATGGTTATATTAAAGTAGAAAGCAAGTATTTTTTATAGGGCGTTGCCCTGCCTTCCGGCCGGGCCAGGCTCCTACGGGTTCGGGCGGAGGCCCTCATCCCTTCGGGACTAAAGCCCTTCGGATCCTTAACGCGGACAAAATGGAGCGATGGACATTTGGATAGAAACTTATCCAAGAATAGGGTAAAAAAGCCGTACATCCCGAGAAATTCCTGTCCTTCCACCCTGAGAATACCAAATAGAGAGATGGAGAAAATCCGAATCGGAGGAAACAAATGAAAGAACCGGGACTTAGAACTAAAGCAATTCATGGCGGAGAAATCCCGGACCCGATCACGAAGGCCAGTTCTCCCAATTTAGTGATGTCCACTTCTTTTCTAACAGATCCGGATGCCTCCTTCTCGGTGGAAGGAATGGACGAATCCTCTTACTTTTACACGAGATGGGGAAATCCAACCGTAAGGCAATTGGAGCAGAAGTTATCCTCACTAGAAAATGCGGAGGATTGCATCGCTTTTGCCAGCGGAATGGCGGCCGCTTCGAATTTGTTCCTACATTTATTGGAGCCGGGAGACCAACTCATTCTAAGCGACGTGTCTTACGCCGCGGTATCCGAATTAAGCAATCATCTATTGCCCAAGCTAGGAGTAGATGTTTTACGGATCAATCTCTCGGATCCTGAAAATCTGAAGAAAGCGATCACTCCCAAAACAAAATTAGTATACGCGGAAACTCCCTGTAATCCGATCCTTCGGCTCACTCCGCTTGCCGAAATAGCGGAGATTCTCCTATCATCAAAGGTACCTCTCGTTGTAGATTCCACATTCGCAACTCCGATATCTACAAAACCGTTGGAGTTGGGAGCTGACTACGTAATCCATTCCTTATCTAAATATATAGGAGGCCATGGCGATGCAATCGGAGGAGCAGTCCTCGGAAAAAAAGAAAGACTCGACCGAATGAGGATAGATGCCATCCGCAACGGAGGCGTACTGAGTCCTTTTAACGCATGGCTGATCCTAAGAGGAGCCGCCACGCTTCCCCTCCGAATGAAAGCTCACGAAGAAAACGCATTCGCGGTCGCAAAGAAGTTGGAAGAACATCCTAAAATTCTGCAAGTCACTTATCCGGGCCTTCCCTCTCACCCGCAACACGGACTGGCCAAATCCCAGATGAAAAATTTCTCGGGAATGATAACCTTCCGAACACAAAATCCGAAAAAGCTCGCAAAACTATTTTCAGAAAAACTTAAATACATCCACTACGCGGTTTCTTTAGGGCACCATAGAAGTCTGATTTTTTATCTCTCCACAGACGAGATCCTGAAAGATTCTTTTCGACTCAGTCCGGCTGAAGAGGCGGAATTTCGTAAATATGCGGAAGAAGGGATCTTTCGTTTCTCGGTCGGTCTCGAAGATCCTGACGATCTCTGGGAAGATCTGGAGAGTGTATTGGAGTTGTTGTGAGGGATGGGGGCATTGAGGTAAAGGGTTTTCTCTTTTTGCAAGTTAAAGGGCTTTTTTATCTTTCATCTGAGAACCGGAGCGTTGTAATTCTTTTTGGATCCGAGGCCAATCAAAGATTCCATCCCGCCTGATCCGGTAGGACAGCTCCTCCCATTTGGAAACATAAGGTCTACTTGACGCTCTTGCTTTCAAACAGATTTGTAGAATCTCTCCGTATGTTTTCTCGAAAAACCAAGAGTTGGGGATGGTTATAATAAAATCATTTTTGGCGACGGATCGGATTTTTATATCAGATAGTCGATCGCCTTCCCCATTTATGCGATCCAAATCCCCAGAAAGCACATCCATGTTGATTCCGATTTTTTGTTTTACGATTCTTTCAATTGCCAGATCGTTTACTCCCATCTCCATCCGAGTCTCCCATAGATTCGAAAGATGGATCCGGCGAGAATGAATGGAAGGGTAAGGAATCCCAAATCTATCCGAGATTTCGTTCTCTAAATGCGCTTCAACTTCAAGCTCTTCGGAGGAGGCATAAAACTCCGGAGTAGAAATCACGAAATAGACGATACGATTCTCCCGGGTCGCATACCACCAATCGCCCGGAATGTACGGCTTGGAAAATTCCCTTTCTTCATAAACGGAATTTTTCTCCCGGGCTTCTTTCGGAGTTTGGTTTTGGACTTCCGACAAATTATGAAAATCAGGAGTGGAGAATTTCCATTCTCCAATAGTAAATGCATCCGGATCCCGACGCCATTTCTTATGGGCCCTCTTTGCTTGCAGAAGATCTTTTCGTTTTTGTTTCATCGATTATCATCCAGTCCTTCTTTTCCTGATCCGTAAGACAGGAGAAAGAAAGCCTTTCAGTTTAATCCAAGGGAAGGAATGGCAAGCGATTAATAAGAAATAAGCAATGAATATATCGTAAGAATATGCCGATTAGCGCCTTTCTAAATGCAATCGGTCATGAGAGATCGACTATTCGAAAACTCGGAAATATTCCTGAAAAATGTAGATACGATTCCTTTGCCCACCCGTAATTTCTTTTAAAATATTCAATCGAACAAAGTCTTCTATGAGACTATAAGTAGAGACCAAGGATTGCCCGGTAATCTCTGCGACTTCCACAGGACGAATCAAAGGTTGATTGAATAATCGCAGCATCAAAACGAGAGCAGTATTCATCTTCTTACCCAATTTAGGAATTCGTTTCGTCTCGCAATCCTTCTTAAGTTCTATTATTTTCTTCAAACCAGCGATAGCCTTATTAGACGTTTCCAAGGTCCCCATAAGAAAAAAACGGAGCCAGCTCCTCAAATCGTGCCGAGTACGGACCGACATTAGATACTCATAATAATCGGACCGATTTCGATCGAAGAAATCGGATAAATACAGAAGAGGCTTTTTCATAACTCCGGCATGAATAAAATATAATGTAATCAAGAGACGACCGATTCTTCCGTTGCCATCCAAGAACGGATGAATTGTTTCAAACTGATAATGAGCAAGAGCGATTTTAATCAGATGAGGCAATCCCGTATTTTCATTATGAAGAAAGTTTTCCAGATCTCCCATAAGAGGATTTACGTCTTGCCAAATCGGAGGAACAAACAAGGCGTTCTTAGGAGAAGAACCTCCTATCCAATTTTGGCTAGAGCGAAACTCACCTGGAAGCTTATGTTCTCCTCTCACCTCGGTCAACAAGGTTCGATGCGCTTGCTTTAAGAGCCGGGAAGACAAAGGTAGGTTCGACAAACCTTCTATAGACTCATTCATCGCAGAAATATAATTATTCACTTCCTGCCAATCGTCCCTTTTTTCCGGTTCCACCTCTTCGACGTGTAAAAGCGCTTCCTCCATTTTCGTTTGAGTTCCCTCGATCTTACTCGAAACGGTCGCCTCTTTGATTACGTGCAGATAAATGAAGTGATCGACATCTGGGACGATTTCCGCATACCCATTCAACTCACCCAGCTTTAAGTTCGCCTGCTCCAAAAGCGTCTGGAGTTCTACTTCGTCGAACCGATACGTCCCATTCAGAAATTCCGGCCGAAATGCACGGAATCCTAGTTCAGTATTCACAAAAGAACCGGATTTGAACTTCATAGGAAGGAGCATCTTCAAGAAGGTTAAATAAGCAAGGAGATTATTTAAGTTTATGGAGATAAAGTTAAATAAATAAGAAGAAAGAAGCCGCTAAAATTCATTTGATTCATATACTTAGTACCTATATAGTATGCATGAGGACAGATGATTACAGCAAAAGCTAAAATCAACCCTAGCCTATTGACCTGGGCAAGAAAGGAATCTGGTCATACAGTTGAAAGTTTGGCCTTAAAAGTGGATACCAAGCCAGAAAAACTTTTGGACTGGGAAAAAGGAGGCTCCTTACCTTCTATGAGTCAGGTTAGAAAGCTAGCCAATTGCTTAAGACGACCCCCTGCAATATTCTTTCTCGCTACCCCACCGCCATCTGAAAATAAGCCGAAAGATTTCAGAAAAAATCGCTCCGATAATCAATTTCTACCAGAAGCTTTATTTATGTTTCGATGGGCAGAATCTAGAAGGGAAACCGCAGCTGAATTGGCAAAAGAATTAGACGTTAAGCCTTTTTCCTCCTACCCTTCTGCAACCCATATATCTAATCCAATCTCTCCGATAGCAGATACATTGCGCTTTTTAGATTTTAATAGAGAATATCAGTATAAAAATCAGAAGCCGGAAGAATTTCTAAAATACTGCATAAGTCTTCTTGAGTCCAAGGATATCTTAGTTTTCCAAACTGAAAATATTAATCTAAGCCAATTTCGTGGGTTTAGCATCCCGGCCCTACCATTTCCTGTAATCGCAATTAATTCCGAAGATTCTTATCACGGAAGAATCTTTACTCTTTTTCATGAATTAGGTCATATCTTGTTACGCGAAGGAGGAATTTGTGATTTAGAATTTGAGGACAAAACTCCGAAGAATGATACCGACAAGATTGAAATCTGGTGTAATCAATTTTCCGCAAATTTACTCTGCCCTAGTGAGGAAATTTACAATTTTATTCAGGAAAACTATGATCCAAAAACAAAAATTCAAATAAAGCAAATCGAAGAACTTAGTAAACATTTCATCGTAAGTCGAGAGGTAATCGCCAGAAGAGTTTTCCAACTAAGACTTATTAGTGAGAATGAATATAAAAAATTTAGAAGAGAATTTCAAAAAGATTGGATCAAATACAAAAATGCCCGCAAGGAAAAGAAAGGTGGGGGTGGAGTAAACACTCATTTATATACCAATTTAAATCGCAATGGTCGAAAATACTCTTCTATAGTTTTATCTGCTTATAACAATAATCTTTTAAATCCCCTCCAAGCAGGTCAATTTCTCAATATACGTACTCAATATTTAAATTCTCTATCCGGAATAGTGTTCGGATCTTAAAGTAATGCCAACCCAAAAGTATTGTATGGATACGAGTTCGTATATTACTGCGTGGTGCCATCATTACTCGCCCACAATTTTTGAAAGTCTTTGGAAGAAAGTCGGCGAAGCCCTGAATCAAGGAATCATTATCTCACCGAGAGAAGTATTAGACGAATTAGAAAGAGGGTCCGACGATCTACTCAAATGGGCCAAACTCCACAAACCTGCCTTTATAGAATTGGAAGAAAAACCCCAAGAAATTCTTTCGGAGATCATGAAGTCCCATCCTAAAATCATCGATCTAAACATTGCAGAGATCCAAGCCGATCCCTACGTTATCGCATTAGCGAAATATACTGATACAATTATTGTAACTGAGGAAAAATCGGCTGTCGACTCCAAGAAAAAATTAAAAATTCCAGATGTTGCTAGAGATTACAAAGTCAAGTGCCTTTCTTTTGGCAAGCTGATCGAAATGGAAGGCTGGAAGTTTTAAAGGTTTCCAACTGTCTCTTTTACAGAAGAGCTAAAAGAGTTCTGAGACCAAGCCGGAATGGAATGAAAATAGTCGAAATGGTTTAAAACTTTCAAGAGGTAAGAATGGGAGTGTTAAATATGATGGAGACAACAGAATATATGAATAGTAGAATTTGATTCCTTGCGCAAAAAATTGCAAATTAAATATCTAAAAATCAATCCGTTAGTTCCGATTATAGAAAAAGAGTCCATGAAGATTCTAATCGACACCAACATACTGATTCCCCTCGAACCAGTTCACGGCGAGGATATAGAGCCGAAACGTCAGTCAGCATTAGATTTCACTTCAATCTGTAGAAACAATAATATTGAAATTTTCCTACATCCTGCGGGAAAAAGGGACATATCAAACGACAAGGATCAGGTACGAGGCAAAATCCGATTAGAGGCGTATCAAAAATATAAAGAACTGCATAAACCACCAATCTTATCAACGGAGATGACTGAGATCATCGGAAAGCCAAGACCTAATTCGCATGATGAAATTGATATAGAGATGCTTGCCTCCGTCTATCATAACGCAGTCGATTATTTCGTTACAGAAGACCAAAACCTGAGAAAGAAAGCTAAGTCTCTTGGGCTTCAGGACAGAGTCCTCAGTCTAAACGAAGTAAGCGACCTGCTTTCGAGATTATTTCCCGGCAAGGTCCAAATACCTGAAATAGTCGAAAGAACATTCGTCTATAATTTGGATGAAAAAGAT
>NZ_AKWX02000014.1:5000-15000 GCF_000306115.2 Leptospira wolffii serovar Khorat str. Khorat-H2 | reverse complement strand
ACTCCGCTTCGCTTCGGACTCCTCGCCTTCGGCTGCGGGGTCCGCTACGCGTCCTGCGTATCCCTAACGCAGCGACCTTAGGAGCGAGTAAACGACCGCGAAAGCGAACGACTGTTAAAATTATACAGGGACAACAAATCCTTTCTTAAGTAATTCATTATTTAGAAATAACCCATCTTTAATTACAATGGATGTATCCTCTTCTTTCTTTAGATAGATTACATCTGCAAGGTAACGATCATATTTATCACTTCCATAGGTCTTAATCAAAAGAAATGAACAATCGCGCAGCTGCGACTCTACAAACTTTTTACAAGTGACTCCTTTTTTAGTTCCCAATTCGGGAGCATCCAAACCTCTCAAACGTAAGCGCTTACGAATAAAAACATGAAAACCTAGATCGATATTTACTGATATGGTATCGCCATCTATGACCTTCTCTAAAAAGGCCTTAAATGCGAAAAGACTCTTACTTCCGGATATTCTTTCAAATGAATATCTTTTTTTGATCTTTTTAACAGTTACAATAGAACCTATTGAAAATTCAGAAACGCCGCCCAATGAGTGTTCAATTTTTACGTCGAACCCCAAATCTAAATTTGGAACGCTGCGTTCCAAATTCGAAGAAAAATTTTGAACCAAGCGGTACGAATACAGCCCCAAAACTGGCCGTTTCAGTAAACCTTGCTCTGCCTCTTTTGCGATTTCAGATTCCGAAGCGGAAGAATCACCGTTTGACTTCTTCAAAGTAGCCTGAGCTTCTAACAATAAATCCCGATGAGACCAACCTTGCGCGATTGCCTTCTTCTCAAGCATTCCGCGAGTCTTAGAATCTTCCACCAAAAGCAAAACCCGATAATGGGTCCAAGAAAGTTCCGGATGAATCGAGCTTAGTTTATAAAATTGATAAAATCTTCGCATATACCTGAGATTCCGGTCTGAGAAACCCTTCCCAAAACGGCGATTCAAATCCTGTGATAATTGCTTTAAAATCCGATCTCCATAAACTGCCCTCTCCCGATTCCCCTGC
The DNA here is from genome assembly GCF_000306115.2 of Leptospira wolffii serovar Khorat str. Khorat-H2. NCBI lineage: Bacteria > Pseudomonadati > Spirochaetota > Leptospiria > Leptospirales > Leptospiraceae > Leptospira > Leptospira wolffii. The sequence goes on along the minus strand of NZ_AKWX02000014.1, from coordinate 13,970 downwards.
TCCACTTCTACAATACGTTGTCCGATCTTCCAGTTCCCTACCAAGGAGCTCTTATTCCAATCCGAGTTAGCCGTTGATTGAAAATCTTCGTAGATACGGGCGACATCTGTTAGGAGAGATTGGTATGTGTTTGGAGATAGACCGGGAGAAAAGCGCTTAGGATACATGGCGAAAGATTTTTAACAAAACGAGTAACATTAGTCATCTATAATTTTAACGAGATTCCCACATATTCGTGTCTTCGTTAAATTCTACACAAAATACACTATTTCCCCTCTCAAATAAATTCTACGGGACCATTGATACTCTACCCTCCGAGAGCCAGCAAACCTACAAAACATTACTCATACCGATAAAATTTGTCCGGGAGGAGTGTAAAATTAATAGGAATCAAGAATTGGGGAAAATTAATGCTATTTTTATATACTCTTATAGGTAGACAAATAGTCAAATATTTGCTATATTGTCTACCATGGCTAATACTCACTCTGCTAAAGGAATTTTCTCAGAAAGATTGCGCTCAGCTCGGATTGCCGCAGGCCTATCTATGGATGAACTAGTCGTGAAACTGGATCACACTATTTCCAAACCAGCCATAGGAAAATACGAAAAAGGAATAATGTTTCCGGATTCCAAAAATTTAATTAAAATCGCTCAGGCGTTAGGAGTAAGTCCGAATAATTTGCTTCGTCCCTTCCATACCGAAATTTCAGAAGTAGACTTTCGTAAAAAATCTACTTTAAAGAAAAAGAAGGAAAATACTCTAAAAGTAAAATTGCAAGATCATTTAGAAAATTATATCGAACTAGAAGAAATACTTGGATCTAAGACTTTTTATACCAAAACCATCTCTAAAAATTCTCGTGCTCCAGAAGCTGCCGCATATGAAATACGTTCTTCCTGGAATCTCGGAATGGGACCAATAGCAAATGTATTAGAGACTCTAGAAGATAATGGAATCAAAATAATAGAGATTAAGGAAGATGAATCATTCGATGGGCTCTCCGGTTGGGCAGAAGAAAAAATCCCGTTTATTGTTGTAAACTCTGCGATGGATTCTTTTCGAAAAAGATTTACCGCCTTGCATGAGTTAGGTCATATTTTACTTTCTTTTCCCAAATCCACTGAACAAAAAAAAATAGAAAAAGCGTGTAATCTGTTCGCAGGAGCAATGCTCCTTCCGAAAGAAAGTTTAATAAAGGAAGCCGGTAAAATAAGAAATAATTTCAGCGTATCTGAACTTTCTTTTATCAAATCTGAGTATGGAATATCAATCGGAGCGATCTTATTTCGACTAAAATCGGCAAATATTATTGATGAAGCACGATTTATTCACTTTTGGAAAGTGATGAATTCGGATCCAAAACTAAAAAAAGAAGAAGGCTTAGGACGATGGGGTGGAGAGGAAACTTCTCATAGATTCCGCAGACTATTAGATCACGCATTGGCCGAGAATTTAATCTCCATCTCCAAAGCAGCGGAAATATCCGGCGAATCTTTACAGGAGGTTCGAAAAAGAATTCGGATACTATGAGAAAGATCGCCGTTCAAGACACTTGTATACTAATAGATCTGACCGATCTCGAAATTTTAAAGGACGTTCTTAAACTTCCTTATGAATTCGTATGTACGGATCTAGTTTTACAAGAGTTGCGATCAGACCAACAAAAAATAATTCAAGACTACCACATTTCAATTATCTCTTTTGCCGAAAGCGAACTGATTTCTCTCTTCGAAGAATTACGAAAATCTCCCGGATTAACAGCCCCCGATATATCTTGTCTTTTACTTACAAAAAAGGAACGCGGAATCCTTTTAACTGGTGACGGAGCTCTTCGCAAAAAAGCAAAAAATTTAGACGTGGAAGCTCACGGCACTCTCTGGCTACTCGACCAACTTATTGAAAAGAAAATATGGAAACATACGGAAGCTCATAGTAAACTCACGCAATTGATGAATTTAAACCGTCGGCTTCCAAGCGAAGAGTGTGAGGCTCGACTCAAAAAATGGAAAAAATAATTAAAGGAGAGTTGGAAAATGGCAGATAGCAGAACACATATAAAGGCAGGAGTCATTGCGGGAATAGCTCTTTCAGTATTAAAAGATTGGAATAGGCATGATTTAACACCTGACCAAAAACTTATGAGGATGTTTGTTGCTGGCAGCATAGGTGCAATTGGGGGAAAGTTACCTGATATTTTTGAACCTGCAGATCATCCGAATCATAGACAAGGTGCACATAGTGTTGCATTTATCAGCCCTAGTTATGTCTCGTTCCAGGAGTTGAAGAAAAAGTATCCGGAATGGGAGGTCATTATTGACCCACTCCTCGCCGGATATGCCAGTCATTTGCTCCTGGATTCAGAAACACCCATGGGTATACCGTGGATTTAACTTTGCTGATTATTTGACATAATTTGGCAGTAAAAGAAAATCGAACCTCCGAAACTTTAAAAGAATACAGGAATAAATACTGAGTAACCCAACAAGCCTATTGCTGGCAACCATTCACTTGTGTTCCTTAAATAGAGCCAAAAACTTCATTTAACCAAGTATGGAATTTCCAGCAATCATTGATAACAATACTAAAGAAACACAATTAGCAAATGTGTTTAATCAATTTCTTTTACCATATGCCAGCCAGATTGATGCTGCAGTTGGTTATTTTTATTATAGTGGTTTTGACTTGATCGCCCCTGGGCTATTAAAGAATCCCTTATTTCAAAATCTAGATTCCGTGCCGAATGATTCGATTCGAATCATCATGAGCCCAAGGACAGATCGTCGAACCGCTTTCCTCTTAAATACTGGAATTCAACTAAGTATACAAGATCAAGTAAAGGATATAATAAGCCAAATTGAACTCGATATTGCAGGAAAAGATATTACACATACTTCCTTTTTTCTAGAACTTCTAAAAAGGAAGATTTTAAATGTCAGATTATATACCGAAGATTTCTTTCACGCAAAAGCATATTTAGCGAAATTAAAACTTTCTAATGGTACACATTTTCACTCGATAGTAGGATCTTCCAATTTTAGCGAGTCTGGATTCACCGACAACCGAGAATTAAATCTTACTAATTCTGACAAATTACATTACGATCACCTGCTCAAATGGTTTCAAAAAATATGGGATTCCTCCACTGTTGACCTGAATGAATCGCTAATTCAAATCATCGATTCAGAGCGAAACTCAAGAGCTAACGGACTACCAACTTCAATTGGATTATCTCCTTTCGAAGCGTATTTATTTTTAATACACCACTACTTAGGAAAATTAACAAAGGAGAGATTAGATAAAACCGAATTATTGGCGGAGTTTCAGCAAGTCGGCGCAGAAAATGTTTTAGGAAAGTTAGAAATACTCGGAGGAGCAATCGTTTCGGATTCTGTTGGTCTCGGTAAAACTTTTACTGCAGCTGAAGTAATTCGCCGCTATAGAGAAAAAGGAGCAAGAGTTCTAATCATCGCACCACCTACATTAATTCCACAATGGAAAGAAACCTTAGAAATTTTTTTCAATATTCCGGAATCACAACACATACAGTTTCTTTCCCAAGGCAAACTAGGTCAGGAGAACGGAGATAAAATTCAATCATTAAAGGGAGGAAAGGAATTTAATTTAATAATCATTGATGAAGCTCACCGAGCAAGAAATAGAGAAACCTTTTTATATCAAAATATCAGGGCCCTACAACCCCAAGATATTTCCCAGCAAGCAGCCGTCCTGTTACTTACCGCTACACCTTTTAATAACTCTATTCGAGATCTGCAAAATCTTATAAATCTCTGTACAACAGATGCCAAATTATATGCTGCTGGATTTAGCCCTAATGCCTTCGACAAATTTCATGAGAAAATTAAATCACTTAAATCCGGAAAGAATATCTCTACACTTGAAACAGATTCCGATTTCCAAAAATCGATTATAGAAATTCGAAATCTATTAAACGGAATCATGCTGCTCAGGATGAGATCTTCAATAAAAAGAAACTACAAAAATATTACAGTAGCTGGAAAGCCTTTAGAGTTTCAAGAGCCGGAAGTTCGAAAGCTAAATTACTCTTATACAAATAAACATCACGAACTTTTTCAAGAGTTAGGTAACTTTCTAGAAAAGTTACACCTCCCGCATATCATTTTGTCTAATCCAGAATCAGGCAGAACTCTTTCTTACCTATATTTACTACTTCTTTACAAACGAATCGAATCTAGTCTTTACGCCTTCTATTGCTCTCTGTTAAATATAATCGAAAAGGAAAATGAACTCTTAAAAGCATTAGACTCGGGAGATTCCATTGAAGTCTTACTTCAAAAATATAATCGATATCGTCTCCAAACAGAAATAATAGATCCAGAGGAAACACCAAATTTATTTGATGGGGGATCGATCTCCGAAGTTGAAGAACCGGAAGAGGATTCTAAGATAAAATTTACAACAGATGATGTCCGATCTTGGATTTCAAATGACATATACGAGATCAGGAATTTTATAAAGCGCCATTTAGAACCGCTTCAAACCAAAGTAGATCAACCTATTAGCCTAATAGATCCTAAGATTGAAACTTATATTAATACTCTCAAGTCCGCTCGATTTCGAAAATGTATAACATTTTCCGAATACAAAGATACTGCCCAGTATATCGAATATCATCTCAAAATGCATCCTTCAAATTTTCAACAATTCAGAAGTACAATGGTTACTTCAGGAGATCCTGAGCTTAGATCAAAATTAGAAAGGTTTGCCCCGCGTGGGCAAAGGACTAATGTTGCGCCAGGTGAAGAGTTTGACATTTTAGTTGCAACGGACGTTCTATCCGAAGGTGTAAATTTACAGGATGCCGATCTATTAGTAAATTTTGATTTACCATGGAACCCGATGCGAATCGTTCAAAGAGTAGGCCGAGTCAATCGAATAGGGTCGGAAAATCGAATTAGTGTCCTAAACATGACACCAAACGACGAAGTGCTAAATGGTTTTCTTAAACTACTCGAAATCTTAAATTCAAAGGTGCAACAGGTAGCGATACTTCTAGGGAAGGAAATGGCCATACTCTCCAGCGAAGACGAACATATTGATATTCGAGAAATTGGCGAAGAAATTAAGAACATCCGTGACGCAGACTCAATGGATCGCTTAGAAGAACTTTCCCAAAAAACAAGTATATTTACAGGGATAGAAGGAGAAACTGAAGAGGATCATTTTCGCTCCTTTTTGCAATTTTCTGCATCGAAAAATCATATTCGCCCCGAAGATTTTGATACTCTCGTTACTCCAAATTTACAAAGAACGTATTATACAATACTAACAGAGAATCCCAAAAATACTTATTCTCTTTTTGAAATCCACGGAAGAAGAGGCGAACATAAGGATCTATTATCGAGACACTGGATTCGAATCTCTGAGAACGGGGATGCAAAAGAAGAATTTCCATACCCTTTTATAGAATCTCCCATTTCTCCAACAGCGCCAATGGTTAGCTCTAAAACACTCTCCCTGATTGAATTAGAAACCAAAGCAGAACAAAAATTTAATCTAATTTTAGAAGAACGTAAGGATCGTTTCAAACCGGGTGCTGCTGGTAGGAGCTTAAGACAAATTAAATCAAAAATTCAGTCAGATTTACTCACCGTAATCGACTCTCTCTTAAAAAAGAAGGGAACACAAAATTTATCCTTCGATGAGAATGAAAACTCTTTTATATCCGAAATGGATAATCTAAAAGGGAATGGAATTGAAATTGTTCAAGAAATTCGTGACATTTTCGGGCGCCATCCGTTCTCATCCAACCAACTAACTTACCTTAGAAATCAATTAAAGAAATATGGAATTAACCTAGACCGGGGGGTTAGTTTTGTTCAATACAAAGATTTTGCTCATACACTTGTGGACTTTTATAATAAACATATCATTTCGGAACCTTCGCTTCGCGGAACTATTTACAAAAAGGAAGAGATCATCGGACGAAAAATCCTAACAATCTTTACGTAGTATTAATGGCAAGAGCAGATCGAATTAAAGAAATCATTTTAAACTCCAAATCTTTAGAAGATGTCGCTACACTTTTCCAAGAACTAAAATTTTCCATCAGCCAAGAAACTCAATCATTGATCGTTGAAATTGATGAGAATAGCTATATCGAAGTTTTTATCTTTACAGACAATTCTGAACTTATGAAGCGTGCAGGACAACATATCTACCAAAGAGTAGGAATTCTCGGAATTTCGAAAAATTTTGAGGAATGGACATTTCTGCGAAAAGGACTCGAAGATAAAATCCGTATCCAAAAATATAAATTCAAAAGAACGGACATTCGAGAAAATCGAAACCCGATCGCAATCCAAAGATTATGTGATTTAAAGCCTGGAAACATTTCTGGATTCGAAGATTTGTTTGAGAGGAAGGATATTTCAAATAAATTCTATAAGGAATTTAAAAAGCAAAAGACAGAACTTATTAATTCTATATCAGGTATATCAGACAAATCGGATCGAAAACTTTATTCACAAATCCTATTAGATCGCCTGATATTTCTTTTCTTCCTACAGTCCAGAAAACTTCTGAATGAAAATCCTAGATACTTTACGGAAAAATATAGAGACTATAGCAAAAAGAAAAACGAATTTTATGAAGTTTTTTTAAAGGAATTGTTCTTTAACGCACTTTGCAGAAAGGAAAGAGACAAAAATACTCTCGCCATTGTTGGCGATACTATCCCGTATCTAAATGGAGGATTATTTTTAAAACACGAGCTTGAAGAAAAATACCTGAAAATTCAAGTACCCAATGAGTCGTTCGCAGCCATTTTTCAATTTTTCGAATCCTGGAACTGGAATGTAAACGAAAGATCCGATTCTGACGAAGATTCCATCGACCCTTATATCTTGGGTTATATTTTTGAAAATACTCTGGGAGATAATAAATCCGGCGGAGTTTATTATACTCCATCCTCTCTATCCGAGTTTCTTACAGATGAAACAATTGAAGAACATATTTTCAAAAAAGTAAATGGAATCAGCGCTTCCGGTTTCTATAAAAATACGGAAGAATTTATAAATAATTCAACTGAACCCGAGCTCATCATTTTCTTTGAAACCATTCTCTCCTCGATTAAAATTTGTGATCCAGCTTGTGGATCCGGACAATTCCTCGTCCAGGCCCTACATTCACTCTCTTATTATCATAAATTACTCTCAAAGCGTATTTTAAAATCAAATCTACAAGAAATTCGAACTCGAATTGAAAAGCCAAAGGGATATTCACTAGAAAAGAATCCGATTTACGGTATAAGAAGATTTGTTGCATCTAATAATCTATATGGAGTGGATATTCTCCCGGAAGCGGTAGAAATCACAAAACTAAGATTATTTCTAGCTATGGTCGAAGGTATAGAACTCTCTTCCGATCAATTAGAGCCACTTCCAAATATCGATTTTCATATTCGAAGTGGAGATTCGCTCACGGGATTCCTATTTCTGCCGGAAGATTTTTTTGACGGCCTACCATCTAAAAGTTCTAAAACAAAAAACAAAAAAGAATCTCCCTCCATTGGCGTTTTGGATTTTGGAGATGCTCCGAGTAAAATGCTGAGGAAAGAAAAGTTAATTTTTCTTTATACGAACGAGAATGATCCCGACAAGGCCCTTAAACTCCGTTCCGAAATTCGAGAAATAGATATAGAATTGCAGCAGGTTCTAAACCAAAGGTTAGAGCACTTACTTTCGGAATGGAAAGTAAAGCCGAAAAAGAAAATTGATTTTATTGATGAGAAAAAGGATTTAAAGGCGATTGAACTTTTAAATCAATTCGTATTAAGAGCTGAGTATCTAAAACCATTTCATTATGGGATGGAGTTTTCTACTGTCATACACCCTTCTCATCCGAAGGAAGCAGGCTTTGATATTATTTTAACGAATCCTCCTTGGGAAGTTTGGAAGCCTAATTCCCAGGAATTTTTCGAAACCTATATTCCTAAGTTTAGAGATCTAGATAAAAACGAGGCAAGAATCGCAGTAGCAACTCTATTTAAGAAGAATCCAAAAATCAAAGAAGAATGGCTCCAACATTGTTTAAATCTTACAGCCACAGGAGATTTATTCCGTAATTCAGACTATTTCCCAAATCGAGGATCAGGTGATATCAATCTTTATAAACTTTTTTCAGAAAGGGCATGGCATCTATTAAAAGAAGAAGGCTCATTAGGGGTCGTAATACCCTCCGGACTGTATTCTGATTTAGGATGTAAAGATCTACGTAAAATGCTTTTTGCAGAAGGCAAAATCAATTTTCTTTATGGATTCGAAAACTCGAAAGCACTCTTTGAAAACGTTCACCGAAGCTTTAAGTTCATCCTCCTATCGGCTACGAAAGAAACAAACGATCCCGGGAAATCAGTCCCCTCTGCCTTTATGTTACATTCAGAGCAGGACCTTCGTTCCGTCCACCAAACCAAGAAGGATATGCAGACCATAAAAGTAGAGAAATCAAATATAAGTTCTTTAGATAAACGATTTTTAGATTTACGCATCGATTTAATTAAGAAATTAAGCCCTGATTCCTTCAGTCTGATGGAATTTAAATCGGACACAGACATTAGCATCGTAAAGAAAATGGCAAAGTTTCCTAGACTAGGAGAAGAACTCGAAGGCACATGGAATATAAAACTTTCCTCAGAGTTTCATATGACAAATGATGCTCACCTTTTTGTTACAAAGGAGCAGTTGTTAAAGCTGAGTGCAAAATACGATTCAGAAACAATGATCTGGAAAAAAGGAAAGGAAGAATGGTGGCCCTTATATGAGGGAAGCATGGTTCATCAATTTACCAACGAGTATGCGGAAATTAGATATTGGATAGCTAGAGAAAACTCTAAATATAAAGAATACACGCTTGGATATAGGGATATAGCAAGAGATACAGATTACCGAACCTTAATTTCAACTTTTATTCCAAAGAATTCTGGAGCT
>NZ_AKWX02000011.1 GCF_000306115.2 Leptospira wolffii serovar Khorat str. Khorat-H2 | reverse complement strand
TGGAATAAGGGGATTTCATACTATTGGACTTTCGTCCAAGTAGTGAAATTGAATTAAATTGCAACGTGTTTGAGGCGTAACTTCGCTTAACTGCCAACTTGCCGCATCGCTTCGGGCTTGCTTCGCAACCCTTGCTTGGCCTTCGGCACATTGGCTCCCGTCACGACTTTTGCTTGGCAAAAGGTCGCGCCTGGCTCTAACGCCTCTTCGAGGCTCAGAGTCGCCAACGTCGGCAAGCCAACGTCGTTAGCCGCAATAATTTTAAATAAAACTTCAAAGGTAGAAAATGAACTTAGCTATTTTAATTGGACAGTCGGATTATAAAACGATTCAGAAATTGCCGGGTTGCATTAACGATTTACGTTTAACTCAATCTATCATCAAAGAAACGGGGAAATATGAAAAAATTTTAGTGTTAGATGATTCAATAAATAGAAGTGAAGAAGCAAAAAGGCAGATTATGAATTTTGTGGAGGAAAACCAAGAAAATAATGTCGATGAATTATTTTTCTATTATACGGGACATGGGCATTACGATGGGAATGATTTTTTCTATCTGTGGAAAGATTACGACAATAAAATAAAAAGACAAACTAGCATCGAGAATACTGAAATAGATGCTTATTTAAGAAAATTGAACCCAGCTCTTTGTGTAAAAGTAATAGATTCTTGCAATTCTGGCGTAGCCTATGTGAAGGAGGCTGAAAATATTGATACATATTTGAAGGGAACAAAGGATGGATTTAGAAATTGCTATTTTATGTTTTCTAGTCAAGCGAATCAAAATTCGTCTGCCGGGATCTCAATTAGTGATTTTACACTGTCTTTTATTAATTCTCTTCATAGATCCGAAAATTACACTATCAGATACAAAGAAATTATTGATTATATTTCAGACTCCTTCGAAGCGAATCCTCTGCAAACACCCCAATTTATTGTTCAAGCTAGTTTGAAAGAAATATTCTGCACAATTAATACGCAAATTCTTGATTTGATTAATAGTAAATATCAAGTACCCATAAATGCAGATCTTGGAGATTACGATATCTTACTCGAAAAAATTAAAAATGATGCAAAAAGGTATTCATATACTGAAGAGCAGATAGTTAGTCTATTAAATAATATAGAGTCAATAATTAACGAAAACAGCAATAAGCATTATCTAAAAAGTTTGTATGAAATAAAATTAACAAAGCAGCCTTCTTCGCATAATATACCCAAGCCGGCTTCAATTGGTTCTTATATAAAAGAAAAGACAAAAGGGCTTTTTACTGAGATTATATATAAAAAGGAATCTTATCAAACTCGAGAATTAAGGAATCCGATTCGCATTAATATTTTTTCTGATCCTGATGACGACACTCAATACAAAACTGTTATTAGGTATCGTAGTGTTGCGGAAAATGTTTCTTCTGCCATTAATTTTGGGTTTTCACATTATGAGATAGAATTAATTCCGAAATACCCGAATTTGCAGAAATATGGATTTATCTATTTTCCGTTGGTCAGTAAGACAACGTTATATATATTTTACATAAAATTCTTCTACGAAGAATACAAATGGAATCAATTTCAGCCAAAATACAGAGAATCTGATTGGCAAGTTTTTTCAGCTGATTTTTCTGATGAAAAGATCGAGACGACAATTTTTCAGAATATAGAGAAAAGTTTTGATTTGTTAAAAGATGAAATTGGTAAGCAATATTCTGGACAGTCGTCTCCTCCAGAGTAAAATTACTGCGGCTAACTATCGGCTCTGACGCTTCGCTTCGGGCTTGCTGCGCAACCCTCGCTTGGCCTGCGGCACATTGGCTCCAGTCACGACTTTTGCTTAGCAAAAGATCGCGCCAGACCCTAACGCCTCTTTGAGGCTCAGGGTTCGCCAACGTCGTCAAGCCTTGGGTCGTTATGCGCCATGACTATGGAAAATATTTATGAAACCTAAAAAGGCCCTTAAATTTATAACCATCTTTGCAGGAGGTTTTCTAATAGCTCCGTTATTAATTTATTTTTATCAGTTTAATAAAGGATTAGCAACGACTGACCAGGCTTGGGCAAATTTCGGGTCGTATTTTGGTGGGGTAACTGCTGCTGTCTTTTCTTTTGCCAGTTTTATATCTGTTCTCTATGGACTAGTTCGAGCTGAAGATATTCGAATATCTGAGAATGAAGAGAAGCATATTTTTGCTCTTATTGATTTATTAGGACGCCATAAGTCCTTTATGCATTGCTATATTTTTAACGAAGATCTATATAGTTCGCAAGTTGTTGAAAGATATATTCAATCTTTTTTTAACTTTGCTATACCAATGGAAAACGGAATGAATGTCACTTTTAGCCCTGTGCCATATATATCTTTAGAAAATTCGGTTAGTGTGTATTGTAATCAAATTATATACATTATAGAATATATACAGGGGACTTCAAATAAACTGAAGTATATGGAACTATTTTTGTCACAGCTTCCAGAAACCGATAGACAATGTATAGTTTCTCAGAAGCTAGATTTCTTTGAGCAACATCCTGAAATACGAAAAAAGTTTATGGAAGATAAAAAATATAACAGCATTAAGAATGTAAAAAGTAAAGTTGAAGAAGCGATCAAAGCTTGGGGCGCCTCTTTATCTACAAGTCACGGCGCATAACTTACGGTGCTTCCGCATCGCTGCGGGATTGCTACGCAACCCTTGCTCGGGCTACGCCACATTTCGCTTTGTCACTCGTCTTGCAAGGCAAGTCTCGTGCCAAGTCCTTCGGACGCGCGAAACGTCGGAACACCTTGGTCGTTATGCGACATGCTCGTAAATATTTATTCTAAAGGAAAATCATGTTAAACATCAAATATAAGATAAGAATTTATAGTGTTGTTATGCTGATGGCTCTTGGCGCGGAGTATTCGTTCGCTAAGGAATTTAAATCGGAAGATTGCAAAAATCAGATAAAAGAAAACAGCTCAAACCTTTCCAAATTGATCTCTGTATTACAAACGAAAAACATGAAATTAATTACTAAATATTTTGATAATCAACTTTACTTCGCAAATCATTTAGATGAGCAAGAAGCGGCTTATTTTATCAATGAGGTTGGGGATAAGTTTTCGTATAATAGATTAGATTTTGAATATTTATTGTTTGATACGAAGAAATTAAAGGAAAGACAGCCTTCATTGAATAGTTTTTCAGAAGTATTTTCAACTTCGAATATAAATAATATAGTTGAGTATCAAAATTATTGTAGTGGGGGACAGTTGAATCGAGCTGAAAATGGTAAATATTTCGATACTCCTGCAATAATTGCAAAATATAAAGATGTGTCCTATAATCTGATGTATGAAAAGAAGAAAGACAGTTTTAGAATTATTGCAATCTATTTCACTTTAATCAACTAGTTATGGTTAGAGTATCGTAAAGACTGAAAACTCGCACGTCGCATAACTATCGGTGCTTCCGCTCCGTTCGTGGATCGCTAACGCGACCACTCACTCGGGCTTCGCCACATTTGCTTCTGTCACTTCACTTGCGAAGCAAGCTCGTGCCATTGCAAACGTCGGAACACCTTGGTCGTTATGCGAACATGCAGGCAAATATTCTCTTTTTACTAAAATGAATTTTCTCGATAAATTACTTAAAACCGTTGATTTATGGATCCCTGACGAGCGTCAGGCAATGTTAGATAAAGGAAAAGATTTTGAGAAATATGTGATATCTAAATTTGATAAGAACTATTTCACTATAGTTGATTGGACGCGAGATCATGATATAAATTCGTCGGGTCGATTAGTTGAAAGCAATTTAAATCCTGATCTTAAAATTCGTTATAATCCAACAAAAGATCTATTTGCAGTAGAATGTAAATTTAGAAGCAATCCCGTGAAAAGTTCAAAGATTAATGACTATGTAGTTAATTGGTCTAAACCGGAACAAATCAAAAGATATTCAGATTTTATGAAAAGGGAAAGAATTCCGGTGTTTGTTGTAATTGGCCTTTCAGGTAAGCCTATGAGCCCAGAATATATGTTTTGTTTGCCATTAGCATCAGCTCCTTATCCAGAATTATTTCCAAGCGTATTGGATAAATTTGAGCGTGATCCACGAAAGAATTTTTTCTGGCAGAATGGGATTTTAAAATAATCAGCAAGTTAAAATCATTGTGATAGTGCCTGCACGCCGCATAACTGTCGGCTCTGACGCTTCGCTTCGAGATTGCTTCGCAACTCTCGCTCGGGCTAAAGCCACATTTCGCTTTGTCACTCGCCTTGCAAAGCAAGTCTCGCGCCAAGTCCTTGCGGACTCGCGAAACGTCGTCAAGCCTTGGTCGTTATGTGCCATGCTTTGAAATTATTCGTTATACAGAAATATAACTAGGTAGTATTAGATTAATAGAAAATGGATCCATCTACTAAAAATAGAATATCAGATTTCATTTGTGGTGATAATTCTGAAAAATATCCTCTTTACCGAACAGGAACTAACTTAACTCGATTTTTTAATGAGATTGGCATTAATGCCGTGCATGACGGGTCTACAAGAAAAAGCTGGGTGCTTAGCGTTATTTCTGATCTTAATGGTCCTGATCTCCAAAAGGTAATCTTAAGATTGGCTTCTCCAAAACTTTACGGAGGTGAACGTGAAAAAATTGCACTAGCACTAAAATCATTGAATGAAATTTTGAACGTTGAAGGCTTAAATATTAGTATAAAAGGGACTGACCCATTATTAGCCAAATTTGATCCGAAGTATGATACAGTAGCTGAAGAAATATCACAAAATGACTTGAAACCTTTACCTCCTCCTGATTTCAAAAAATTAAATTTGGAAAATGGCCTAGACCTAATTTTAGAAGAGAGATGGAAAGAGATTCAGAAATCATTTGATGCTGAAGCATATTTAGGCGCCCTTATTTTGATGGGCAGTATGTTGGAAGGATTCTTTTTAGGATTATTATTAAAGAATCCTAAAATGGCTAATACTGCTGTATCTTCTCCTAGAAAAGATGGCAAAGTTAAAAATTTTCCGGACTGGACCTTAAGTGAAATGATAGATGTTGGCCATGAGGTAGGTTGGATTCAGTTGGACGTAAAGAGATTTAGTCATGCACTACGCGAATTCAGAAATCTAATTCATCCTTATGAGCAATTTTATAAAAAAGTAACGCCTGATGTCGATACTTGCACTATTTCTTGGTATGTTGTTCAGGCTACTTGTAATGATATTGCAAATTGGATAGACAAGCACGGCACATAACTATCGGTGCTTCCGCTCCGCTCGTGGATCGCTAACGCGACCACTCGCTCGGGCTTCGCCACATTTTGCATTGTCACTGCGCTTGCGGTGGCAAGCTCGTGCCAAACGCAAAACGTCGGAACACCTTGGTCGTTAGCCGAAAGTCCGATTGCAAATTTCGTTTTATGAAAATTAAAAGAATCTCTCTTTACCTACTAATATTTAGTTTTATTCATTGCCTCTTGGGTCCTTTCTTTCTTTGTACTGGAGAGAGATGTCCACCAGAACCAGATCCTATATGGACGCTCTTTATAGATAAGAATCCTACAATAAAATTAAAGGCACCACCTGACCGTGGCATTTTGTCTGTTATAATCCAATCTCAAGAAAAAATTGATGTTGCTCCATCGGCAACGTCTCAATTCATTCCGATTCTCTATCAAACAGGATTATATTCGATCATAAGTTCAACTGAAGGAGAATTGCTGAATGAAAATGATTTTGATTTTAAGAATAATATGAAAGATGGCATATTTCTTCGGGAAGATTTAGATATTTTTAGTACAGCACCAAAATGCTATTTGTTTGATGGGGGAGCAGGCACTAAAACTGAAATTTCATGTTATTAGAATTTATGGGTAATTGTTGTTCAGCTTGTTCTTGATAGACATTGGTAGTTTGATAAATATGAAAGCTTCCATGAAGTGTATCGACAAATCGTACTTATAAAATCGGACCATCGGCTAACTATCGGTGCTTCCGCTCCGCTCGCGGATCGCTACGCGACCACTCGCTCGGGCTTCGCCACATTTTGCTTTGTCACTCGTCTTGCATAGCAAGCCTCGCGCCAAGTGCTTCGCACGCGCAAAACGTCGGAACACCTTGGTCGTTAAGCGAAATTCCGCCGGATTTTGTTTTTTTATTTTTTGAAGCTCGGAAGCGTGTAGATTCGTTTTCTAAGCATAGTAAATCTTGTGGTTTAAAGCGCTCCCCAATGGTATCTGGTGCCGTTGCCAGGGTATTGCATCTTGGTATTTATGCGTCCTGCGGAAGCTTATGGTTCCATTTTATCCAATCCCGAAAGGGGAGCGCGATACTTTGGAATAAGGGAATTTAATACTATTGGACTTTCGTCCAAGTAGTGAAATTGAATTAAATTGCAGTGTGTTTGAGGCGTAACTTCGCTTAACTGCCAACTTGCCGCATCGCTTCGGGCTTGCTTCGCAACCCTTGCTTGGCCTTCGGCACATTTTGCTTCTGTCACTCGCCTTGCGGTGGCAAGTCTCGTGCCATTGCAAAACGTCGGCAAGCCAACGTCGTTATACGCCATAGCAAATAAAAATCACTTGTCTTAATTTATTCCTAAGATACTAAGAGATGCAAATGACAAAAGACTTAAAACTATATATTCTTTTACTATTTCTATCAAATGCAGTCTATGCTCAGGATCTAAGTGGAGATTGGGTATGCACAGAATTACAATTGGAAAGCAAATCTATTCTGCAATTAAAGAAAGATTATTCAGTCGTTTATAAAACGAATTTAGGGGAATTCACAGGAAAATACGCATTCAATGGCAAAATATTTACATTGTCGTTATTGCAAAAGAATAATAAATATTCAGAATTAGCATATATTGTAACGAAATATCAAGATGATAAGTTAGAATGGTTCCCGAAAACACTTCCGGAAAGAAAAGAAGTTTGTATAAAAAGTAATTCCAAATGCAGAAAGGGTGACTGCAGAAATGGTGATGGTGAATTAGTCGATGGATCTTTTAAAGCCATTGGATATTTCAAAGATGGTGCAATATACACAGGCACTATAATTTCGGATACTTTGGAAATGCATTTCGAGAATGGTTCACTAAAAGTGAACACTAATTATAAGCAGTTGTATCCTGATGGCTCAAAGATTGATGCTATGGTAATCAAATCGCCCGATCCAAAAATAATAAATGTGCTGCAAGGAAATATTGCTTACTCAGATGGAATAAAATGTTCAGGCATATTCTATTTGATTGAGCAATCATACCAAAAAAATCTTAAAGGTCACTGTAGCTATAAAGACTTTTCAGATAACAACCAACTCGGGATATTATCATATGAAGGAAATTTTTATCGAGATTCATTCGATGGACTTGGCGAACTAACTTTTAAGGAAGGATATAGGTTTAAATCTTACAAAGGTCATTTTAAGAACGGCAAATACGATGGCAAAGGAGTGTTGGAATATTCAGATGGAAGCAAATATGAAGGTGAATTCCAAAATTCAAAGCGGCACGGGTTCGGCATATTATACAATAATACTGGAAAAATTGAATTTAAAGGAAAATGGAGCGATGATCAGGAGGTGAGATAATTATGGAATTAAAGGATAGAATTAAACATATTCTAGAAAACTCGGCCATAGATAATCGTGAGCTTGAGTTAGAAGAAGCATTTAAGAATCATCTAAAGGAAGAATATATTTACCTAGTGCTTGATCCTACCAAAAATTATAAGAAAATTAAAAATGCTAAAACGGGTGAATTTGTCAAAGTTAATGAAGTAATTGAGTATTTAAGTCAAGGAAAATAATTGTAAAGATTTGCTACGGCGTATAACTATCGGGTTGGCGTTACGCTTCGGGCTCACTACGTGACCCTCGCTCCAGGCTTCGCCACATTTCGCTTTGTCACTCGTCTTGCATGACAAGCCTCGCGCCAAGTGCTTCGCACTCGCGAAACGTCGCCAACCCTTGGCCGTTAGCCGACATTAGCAAAAAAATACCTTAGAGGATGAAAATGGACAAAATAGAGAAATTAAAAAGTATAAACGATGTTGTAAACAGTTTCAAATCTGAATCTGTCCAACTAAGAGTTTTAGAATATTTATTGGAAGAAGAAAACTATAAATCTCCAACAACTCAAAGTTCGCCTAAAAAAAAGAATAAAGGAATTGTTAAAAAACAATCATTGCCCAAGGAACCGAAGAAGAAAATATCTAAAAAATCTCGCCCTGGTCCTGGTCAAATTGTTGACCAATTAATTTCCGAGGGTTTCTTTAATACCAAAAAAAGCACTACCGACATTGTTCAGCATTGCTCAAAGAATTTAGCTTATAATTACAAAGCTAACGAAATTGCGATCACATTGACAAGATCAGTAAGAAATGGAAAATTAAATAGAAAGGAAAATTCAGAGGGTACATTTGAGTATCAAAAGGCATAATAAAGATATTTTAGAACAAGCTCTTCAAAATCTATCATCCGATTATAGGAAGAAAATTATAAAAATATACTATGAAATTAAAGGTAAATCGTTAATATCATTCTATACGAAAGATAATTATGAAGTAGTTGGGTTATTGACTGGCAAATTCTCTGAGTTAATGTTGCGAGTCCTTCAAAAAGAATTAAATCAAACAGTCATTCCGGAGGGATCTTCGATTGGTAATTTTGCAGATGAAGTGCGTAAAATTATTTCTTTACCTGCATCAGCTGGGAATGAATCATTAAGAATTATCATTCCTAGAGCTATAGTTTATCTTTATACTCTGCGAAACAAGCGAGGAATAGGACATCTCGGTGGGGATGTTCAAGCTAATGAGATAGATATTCGGATAAGTGTAGATTTAGTAGATTGGATATTTTGCGAACTAATTAGAATTTTCCATGGTTTATCTATTGAAGATGCTCAATCATTAATAAGCACTTTATCGGAGAAAAAGATGCCGGTAATATGGGAAGTAATGGGAAAAAAGAGAATTCTTGAAACTAAATTATCAGCGAAAGATCAAATTCTTCTTTTAGCTTACTCCGATTTTCATAATGGTATTATCTTTGAAGATTTGGTAATCTCTTTAGAATATTCAAATCCGAGCGTATTGAAGTCGAAAATTTTAAATCCCTTACATAAAAACCGAATGATTGAATGGGATACTGAGGTCGATGCAATTTTTCTTTCTCCCAAAGGATTAAAGTTTGTGGAAGAAATTATTCTACCTAAAGTTGCAAACGTCGGCTAACTGTCGGTGCTTCCGCTCCGCTCGCGGATCGCTTACACGACCGCTCGCTCGGGCTTCGCCACATTTGCTTCTGTCACTCGCCTTGCAAAGCAAGTCTCGTGCCATTGCAAACGTCGGAACACCTTGGTCGTTAAGCGAAATAATGCCCAAAATTTTCATAAGACTAAATAATTTGAAATCTATCTATAATTCGAAAACGAAGAATGTAGTTATTACTATACCTCTAATCTTAATTTTGGTCTTTTCATACCCCTATTTGTTTCGAAGTGCTCTGTATTACGGGAAATCTGAGAAAATAGACCCAAAACTAATTCCCGGCGAACTCATTACTATCTCCAATTCAAACCGAGAAGTCAATGCTCACTTGTTAAAAGGAAAAGACCTATCATCAAAAGGATTAGTAGTGATGCTCCATGGGCAGGGTGGAACCATGTATGGAGAGGCAAGATTCTTTAAGCATTTTTATGAACAAGGCTATTCCGGGCTTTTCGTTGAATATGCTGGATTTGGTCTTTCAAAGAAGTATTTTCCTTCTGAAAATAATCTGTATGATGACTCAGAAAAAGTTATTCGGTATGTTCAGGCAAAATACGATTTTCCGCCTAATAAAACAATTTTATGGGGTCGTTCGTTAGGCAGTGGGGTAGCAATTGAGCTGTCTTTAAGAAATATATCATCTCATTTGATTTTGGTAACTCCATATACTTCGATCTATGAAGTAGCTAGATATAAATATACACAACTTATCCCGGAATTTCTTATTATCGATAAATTTGAGAGTATTTCTAAAGCCGCCAATCTAAGTTTACCAACCTTGATTATTGGTGCGAAACTTGATAACATGACGCCAATTAATATGGCGCTTGCTTTACATGATAAAATTAAACATTCTTCATATTTAGAGTTAGCTACAGCCGATCATTTCACTGTGAATGAAAATCTTTCTGAAAAAGACTTTGGTAAAATTTTCGATTTCTTAGCTAAGAAATAATATGAAAGTAAGATCTCTTTAGTCCGGGCTTTACTTCGCTTAACTGCCAACTTGCCGCATCGCTTCGGGCTTGCTTCGCAACCCTTGCTTGGCCTTCGGCACATTTTGCTTCTGTCACTCGTCTTGCAGAGCAAGTCTCGTGCCATTGCAAAACGTCGGCAAGCCAACGTCGTTATCTGCCATGCCGCGCCCCTTTGGTTTAAGCGCCAGCCGTCCTTGGCTGGCTTTAAGGTATAATTAAAGCGTTAGTCTATCGTGAGTGTGAACGGTTGTCCAGTAGCATCAGGTGCGTAAATTCGAAGTGTTCTATTCTCAACGTGCAATTGCCTAATTATCTTACCAACTTCTGTTCCCCAGTGTAACCACGTTGGCACATTATTCTGACCCGCCTCTCTTTCTGGGTCATGAGATAACCTTAAGTCGTAGTGACCGTAATAAATACCCATCAAAAATATTCGGAATGAAACTAAAGCGTTCTCTTGAGTCGGTTTACTTAAATCCGTTACTTGCCAATCATAACTTCCGAATACTTCATTTCGGAAATAAATACGCCAATCAATTTGCTGTCCATTTATCGTAAAATTAGATCGAGCCAACCGGATATTTCCAGTTGGATTTGATCCTTCTGGAACAATTTGCGCATCGCTTCTGCTTAATGAAGATTTTTCATAAACAAGCTGCCCTCTTAAGATCAAGAGATTCGGTGTTTCTAAAGTCTCATCATTTTCTATATAAGTATCATGCGGTTCATCTGTAATTACAGGGATACCCGATAAGTCTTGTGTTGAAATATCTGAATGGCGTATATTTATATTAATTCGTGGTGTGTCTGTCTGTAAATTTGTTCTATCTCCTCTTCGTTTAGAACTTTGCCTTAAAGGAATTTGTCGTTCATCAGACACCAAGCCTTTGTTAAATAGCTCTGTTACTTGTGAATGATTAATAACTTCTAACACATTATTTGGATATTCTGCATGAAAATTACTTGCAGTAGTTAGAATTTCTTGAAAAAGTCTTTCATCTTCTGGGTCGTGACGATCCATTAGAACTAGAAAGCTGGATTCTATATTGTTTCTTAATCCACCCAAAGTGGTATTTGCGCTACCGATGACTGCTTTTGCATTATCTGAATTATATGCTAAATAAAGTTTCGGATGAAAAATTAAGTCTGACCGGCCAGTATCGACACAAAATAATTTACAACCGACTTTAAGATAAGTATGCAAAGCTTGTGCGCTAGTGATCTCATTCCGGATACCAGTATAAACAATAATATTTTTATCCGAGATTGGAGAGTCTCCAAGTAGATCTATAACACCTCTAGATAGGCTAAATGCCGTCATAATAATGATATCGCCAAAATTTGGTTGTCTGAAAAGGTCGGTTAATAGTTCACTATGGTCTCCATTTGAATAGAAATGCTGAAAAATTGGTCTTATTATCGCCATAAGAATGAACCTAAATTTTCACTACTGACCTAAAAATAAAGATTTTAAAAAATGACTTTACTTGTCAATGTTATGTCACATATTTATACTACTTAAACGTTGGCTATGAAATTCTTTCAAGATCAGACTGAGGCTAAGATTCGAGGAAGTTATTACACTCCCTTGGGCATTGCTTCATATTTGGCAGAATGGGTTATTAGTAGATCAGCTAAACGTATTCTTGAACCTAGTTGTGGAGATGGTGCTTTTATTGAAGCATTGGCAAAGTTATCGAAATCAGAAATTCATTTAGATGGTTTTGAAATAGATAGGGTTGAAGCAGCAAAGGCAAAGCAAAAGTTAGAAAATGCTAGCTTGATGTCAGGGTCAATCGAAGCTACTGATTTTCTGTCTTGGTACAATGATTCAAGTCATTTTGTAGAACAGTATGATGCAGTCGTAGGCAACCCTCCTTTTGTTAGGTATCAATATCTTTCTGAAAAGCAGCAAGAAAATACTCGGAAAATCTTCGAAAAGTCTTCTCTGCCGTTTACGTTGCATACTAATCTATGGGTTCCATTCGTTATTGCATCTAGTAGATTGCTTAAACCGGGAGGATTACTTGCTTTAGTAATTCCATCTGAAATTATACATGTTCTCCATGCATCTGCACTTAGATCATTTTTATTATCTTCATATTCAAAAGTATTATTGCTTGATCCTGAATCCTTACTTTTCCCTTCTGCATTGCAAGGAGCAATGTTATTGATTGCTGAAAAGAAAGCTCCAGGCCAATCATCAAAAGGGATTTCTATTCAGGCCCAATTACCTCTTAGCTTTTTTAATAAGCCAATTGAGTGCTACATAAAAGAATCATTATATAGGCAGCCAACATTCGAAAATTTAAAATGGACTGAGTTTCTTTTATCTGATGAAGAAATTTCAATTTATCATGAAATAAACAATCATCTATGGGTAAAAAAGTTTGGCGATATAGCTAAGGCGGATGTCGGGATAGTTACCGGAGCAAACGATTTCTTCTTAGTTTCAGATGATATTGTCAAGGAGTATGGTCTACAAAAGAGATCTTTGCCAATGTTCGGCAGAAGTGACCACGTAAAGGGTCTGATATACGATCGCAAGGCTCATGAATCAAATAAGAAAGCTGGCTTGCCTGCCAATTTCATTTATTTTAGTGAAGAGCTTGAACGACTTTCTGAGCGAGAAAAATCTTATATTAAATTAGGCGAGATGGAAGGGTTACATTTAAGGTATAAATGTCGTATCAGAAGTCCTTGGTATAAAGTGCCCTCAATTTTCTCAACGAAAGTTGGAATGCTAAAGCGTTCACATGAAACGCCTCGATTGATTTTTAATGATTTTGATGCTCTAAGTACTGACACTTCTTATAGAATAAAAACTGAGATCGACCCGGCGACGTTTGTCTATTCTTTTGTTAATTCTTTGACTTCACTATCTGCTGAACTTGAAGGTAGGCATTATGGAGGCGGTGTCCTCGAATTAGTCCCATCGGAAATTGAACAGCTAAAGATACCTTTAATTGATAAGAAAAATAAAACAGACCTTTTGGCTTTACATCGAAAGTATACTTCAAGAAAAACTAGAATCAATGAAATAGTTTTGAGCCAAGATAAAGTTACTTTACTTCCTTACTTGAAATCAAAGCGCAAAATTGATAGTATTCAGAATGCTTGGCTACGCTTGCAGTCAAGACGAATGAGAAAACCCATGTCTGCTGTTTAGGGTACGCTAAATTCGACTAGGTTACTTATGTTCTACTTGTCTAGTGTGCTTTTGAGAGCTGGTCGGCTGATTCATCCGAACGCTTCGCGATCGGGACGCAAATCTTCACTTGTCTTCTCCGAACGCCCTCGTTAAAACTGCTTCGCAGATTTTACTCGGGCTCTCTTCTGTTATTTAATAACTTCATTAGTCGTGAATACAGAGTAAAAGAAAAATGGAGATTTCTTATAGATCTTCATAAACTTTAAAAACTCATCCATATATAATCTACATTTACCGGATTCAATCTTCGAAACCTGACTTCTACTTCTCTTGATCATCTTTGCAACCTGCGCTTGGGTAAGATTAGCTTCTATTCTCGCAACTTTTAACTGATGGTAGAATGCTTTCTTTTCTTCCTCGGAAATTCTCCTTCTGATCTCGGATTTAGGTCGTTTTCGGACAATACGTTGAGACTTGTTTTTGGATTTTTCCGTCATAAAGAGACCTTTTTGAGCAGAGATTTGTAAAGAATACATCTCCCACGGTATACCGCGTTCACATTTTGTCAACTATGCCGCAATATACCGTGTGTGGATTTCGAAGAATTTTTATTAAAAATCGGAAAGAATATTCAGAAAGTATGGAAGGATAAGGGACTTACTCAGGAAAATATGGATGAAGGCGATTACGCTGTTCCTGTAAGGACTTTACAAGATATTGAAGCGGGCAGGGCTAACTTCACCGCTAACTCGATTTTCAAGTTATCTAAACGATTAAAGGTTAAGCCCAAAGATCTTTTAGATATTTAAACAAAGTTATATTAAGTCTTAAATAGCAATTCTATTGGCATTTCCTAACCGGCTCAGCCCTCCATGGCTTCGCTCGGCTAGACATTGGGGGCGCGGCACAGCAGATAACTAAAAATTGTCGCGGCGCTGCGGGATTGCTTCGCAACCCTTGCTTGGGCTTCGCCAAATTCCGCTTTGTCACTCGCCTTGCAAAGCAAGTCTCGCGCCAAGTCCTTCGGACGCGCGGAACTTCGACAATTACTGGTCGTTATGCGGCATTGGGACACTTGCTCCTTCCAAAATCACTATAATCTTATATAATTTTCTACAAGAGGTATCATATGTCGGAAGAAAAGCAATCAAAGACTAAAAACTTTTGGGAAATCCTTTGGGCTCCCATTATTTTACTAATGCTTGGCGGCATTGGTTTCCTCATTAAGGAGAAATTCTTTGCCTCAGCAACCTATGTTACTGGAAATCTTCCTGACGCCCTGGAAAATGTTGAATTCATCTTTGATGGCAGCCCAATACTTCGAATCAATACAGATCCTCATGGAAACTTCCGTTTAGAAAATGTTCCCTTTGGCAGACACTATGTTCAATATAAGTTTCCCGGCTACTGTGAAGGGTATGCTGAGATTGACGTTACTATCTTAAGAAATCATTTTACTTTCAGTCCCTTAGAGGCTCGAATCTTTGGTAAATGTAAATCAACTTCAATGAAAAAATCGGAATGGGTTGGTAACTCGCATGAGAAAAAACCAGCCAAGCCTGCCTGCCTACGAGAAGAGCTAAATAGTCAATTTGCCCTTAATCTTGCATGGTGGTGCCCAAACGAAAAAGATCCAGATTACCGGGCTACTGCTCATTTTGAACCAGGCGGGTCAAACCTTTCTACCGTTTTTAGTAAAAGTGTATGCGGAAATATGCGGGGAAGGCTTGATATGCGGATCCTACGCATTGTCCAGGGAGTTGATCTTTCTCCGGATTTTTTCCCGCTAATTTCCACTTCCACTGACGCTCAAAATGGTGCAGATCCTCCACAACAGTTTCTGAATCAGACTATAACTCGACAAATTGGTGGAATATCAAGGACTTATAGCATAGAGGCAAATTGGAAGTCATACTGCAATGGACCAAATCTTTGCGTGAATGTTCGAGTTCTTCCAAATTGTTCACTCGACTGATAAATTAATATTCATCGTAATATGGTTTTCACCCTACGCCGCATAACTTTCGGCTTGTCGCTGCGCTGCGAGATCGCTTTGCGACTCTTGCTTGGCCTCCGGCACATTTCGCTTTGTCACTCGTTTTGCTGAGCAAAACTCGTGCCAAGTGCTGGCGCACTCGCGAAACGTCGTCAAGCCTTGGTCGTTATACGCCATCTTTAGATATTTTCAGAGGAAAATATATGACAGAAATTAGAGATAAGTTGCAATCTGAGTTTTTGCGAGTAGCAGAGAAATACGTAAAGGCCTATTGCAACGTAGAAAAATCAAAGGAGTTTTCATGGCCTGTTAGTCTTTGCTTCGATATAGTAATATCGTTCGAAGGACATAGGTGCGCTTTCATTTTTTCCGATCATTTTCAAAGATATTCAAGTGCGGATGAAAAACAATTCGATCCAGAATGGCTTATAATTTGGCTTTTAGAAAAAAAGATAATAACGACTCTTTATGTTATTCAATCACCATTAGAAATAACTTACGTTCATGTTGAAGACATTTTATATGCCCTATCGGTTCATTTGCCAATCTTCTTTGAAGAACGAGGAATAAATAATCTCATACAACTTAAAACTGATGTCGCGTTTAAAAAGACAGAGCAGATAAAAGATCCTATTTTATCATACATTAGTTGTACTTTTGATTACACATTATCTAATGAGGACGATGATGCAAAAAATGATGATGATCCTGGATTCTCGAATGTTTTCTTTCTGAATGCATATGATGATCGATATAAGAAGTATCCTGATTATTTCACTTTCTATAATTATATGATCTCCCACCCAAATTTAAGTATTAAAGAAGCTCGAGATCAATTCTACGTTGAATATTCAGAGCAAACGAAAAGGGATCTATAAACTAAAGACGGCGTATAACTGCCAACTTGCCGCATCGCTTCGGGCTTGCTTCGCAACCCTTGCTTGGCCTTCGGCACATTGGCTCCCGTCACGACTTTTGCTTGGCAAAAGGTCGCGCCTGGCTCTAACGCCTCTTCGAGGCTCAGAGTCGCCAACGTCGTCAAGCCTTGGTCGTTAAGCGCAATTCCGCCGGATTTTGTTTTTTTCTTTTTCGAAGCTCGGAAGCGTGTAGATTTGGTTCTAAAGCATAGGAAATTTTTCAGAGTTTTAGCGCTCCCCAATGCGAGCTGGTGCCGTCGCCAGGGATTGCATCTTGATATTTAAGCGTCCTGCGGAAGCTTATGGTTCCATTTTATCCAATCCCGAAAGGGGAGCGCGATACTTTGGAATAAGGGAATTTCATACTATTGGACTTTCGTCCAAGTAGTGAAATTGAATTAAATTGCAACGTGTTTGAGGCGTAACTTCGCTTAACTGCCAACTTGCCGCATCGCTTCGGGCTTGCTTCGCAACCCTTGCTTGGCCTTC
>NZ_AKWX02000010.1 GCF_000306115.2 Leptospira wolffii serovar Khorat str. Khorat-H2 | reverse complement strand
AGTAAATTTGGATGCTATTGGACTTTCGTCCAAGTAGTGAAATTGTATTAAATTGCAGTGTGTTTGAGGCGTGACTTCGCTTAACTGCCAACTTGCCGCATCGCTTCGGGCTTGCTTCGCAACCCTTGCTTGGCCTTCGGCACATTTTGCTTCTGTCACTCGCCTTGCACGGCAAGTCTCGTGCCATTGCAAAACGTCGGCAAGCCAACGTCGTTATGCGCCATTTTCTTTGAAATAATTCTCAAATAGAGAATGCTTATTAAAAGTTGAAATTTAATTTTTCTCTGACCCAAAGATAAAATGAAATTAGCCTATCTTTTGAGTATCGCTTTCATAATTACTTGCACATCAACTAATACGAAACGATCCGAATATTCAAAATTCGGATTGGAAGACATTTGTAGACTTGCTAAATCTGAAAATGAAGAGGTTTACAAAAAATTAATCACCTTTAGGTTTCAGGTTCGCAAATATCCTGAAACTCTTTCGCATTCAGGGATTATTGATTCTGCAGTTTTAACGGAGATATTTGGAATAAGTGACGATTTTTCTCTTGAGGATACAGGTCAGCTGTATGACGAAGATTCATGTTTAAAATATAGTTTTCTCTTCTTTAAAAAGGAAATAGCTACTAAATTTCGAAGAATAGAAATTGGAAAAAAGGTTTTAATATCAGCTAAATTCGGCATAATTTCACGACCAAGGGATCCTTCAAAGAAATCGACGGTTGTAATGTTGATTGAGGATATTGAGTCGTTATAAAGATATAATTAAGTTAAATTGTTTTATTACGGAAAGAAAACGGCGCATAACTATCGGCTCTGACGCGGCGCTTCGGGATTGCTTCGCAACCCTTGCTTGGCCTTCGGCACATTTCGCTTTGTCACTCGCCTTGCAAGGCAAGTCTCTTGCCAAGTCCTTACGGACTCGCGAAACGTCGTCAAGCCTTGGTCGTTAAGCGAAATTCCGCCGGATTTTGTTTTTTTATTTTTAGAAGCTCGGAAGCGTGCGGATTTGGTTCTAAAACATAGGAAATTTTCCAGAGTTTTAGCGCTCCCCAATGGAGGCTGGTGCCGTCGCCAGGCTGTGCATCTTGGTATTTGAGCGTCCTGCGGAAGTATATGGTTTCATTTTATCCAATCCCGAAAGGGGAGCGCGATACTTTGGAATAAGGGAATTTAATACTATTGGACTTTCGTCCAAGTAGTGAAATTGAATTAAATTGCAACGTGTTTGAGGCGTAACTTCGCTTAACTGCCAACTTGCCGCATCGCTTCGGGCTTGCTTCGCAACCCTTGCTTGGCCTTCGGCACATTGGCTCCCGTCACGACTTTTGCTTGGCAAAAGGTCGCGCCTGGCTCTAACGCCTCTTCGAGGCTCAGAGTCGCCAACGTCGGCAAGCCAACGTCGTTATGCGAAAGTCCAAATAATTTAATCTTAGACATTAACGTTTTACATGCTTCGCAAAGAGTCTATTCAGAAGGTTAATAACTTTATCTTAAATTCTTTCACCAATACCTGTGATAATTGGCAATCTGTCTCTATTGTTTTATGGTGGACCAGTCACTGATTCGGGGTTAGTAGTATGGGAACTCGAAAGCTCCGGCTCTGATGACGGGCTGCTCGGACTTGCGATAATCATTTGCTGGATTCCGATTCTCTTAGAGATCTATTCTGTAAGATTGCTCTTTTTAAAGTTCCTTCTTCGATCGGTGACTATTTTTACATTTTCAGTATGCTCATTATCAGCATTATTCTTCGAGGTCGCTAGTTTTAATCTTAGTAACTACTCAGATAATCGCATAGTATTTTGGCTTTCGAGTTATTATGTGGCTTTGATTTTGCTAACTGTTTCCGTGGGTATTTCTGTCGTAGAAACTACTTACGAAATAGTAAAGAGATACAAAAAGTTCGGAATCAATTAACTATAATGTATAGCGTTTGGACCTTCGCATAACTGTCGGCTCTGACGCATCGCTTCGGGCTTGCTTCGCAACCCTCGCTCGGGCTGCGCCACATTGGCTTCAGTCACGGCTTTTGCAAAAGCAAAATCCGCGCCTGTCTCTAACGTCTCCTTCGGAGACTCAGAGTCGCCAACGTCGTCAAGCCTTGGGTCGTTAAGCGAAATTCCGCCGGATTTTGTTTTTTTATTTTTTGAAGCTCGGAAGCGTGTAGATTTGGTTCTAAAACATAGGAAATTATTCAGAGTTTAAGCGCTCCCCTATGGCATCTGGTGCCGTCGCCATGATATGCATCTTGGTATTTAAGCGTCCTGCGGAAGTATATGGTTTCATTTTATCCAATCCCGAAAGGGGAGCACGATTCTTTGGCATTAGGGAATTTAATACTATTGGACTTTCGTCCAAGTAGTGAAATTGAATTAAATTGCAATGTGTTTGAGGCGTAACTTCGCTTAACTGCCAACTTGCCGCATCGCTTCGGGCTTGCTTTGCAACCCTTGCTTGGCCTTCGGCACATTTTGCGTCTGTCACTCGCCTTGCAGAGCAAGTCTCGTGCCATTGCAAAACGTCGGCAAGCCAACGTCGTTAGTCGCCATAATCTCAAAATATTTATTCTAAGAGAAAACTATGAAAACCCATTTAAAATTCATTCTCGTAGTAATTGGATTTATCTTTTGCTTCAACTGTCAAAAACCTGAAGACCTTGCAGTTTTAGTTGCTCCAATAACTTATTCTATAGCTAAGAATGCTATTGATCAGGGAAAAAGGAATGGAGAATACTTTATAAAACTTAAATACTCAAATATTCAGAAAGAAGAAGGGGATTGGCCTTCTGGAGAAATAAATTACGAAGTGGAATCTGCAGAGTATCCAGGAAAAGTCGGGAAGATTCAATACATATTAAATGGTAGCCATTTGGCCACTGCCATAGTTGTTCCTCCAGGAAAGAATAAAACTCAGTTTCAAGTCAATTTGGTTGAAAGCGCAATCGTATTTGGCCAAACTCAAAGTATTGAGAGTTACCTCAATGTCATGGCTAAACAGTTATCTGTAAGCACTCCTAAGGATCTTAAAATTGCAGTTTTTGATTTTGAAGGTATTAAGGGTGAGCGGACTGTATTAGGAAAACGCCTCCCAGAATCTCTCATCAATTACCTTGTTAACTATAAATTGCAAGTATTAGAAAGACGTTCTCTTGATTCAGTGATAAAAGAACTTAGTTTTCAGAAAACAGGGTTAACTCAGGGTTCCGATGTAAGGAATGAGATAGGCAAATTCTTAGGAGCAGACGCTATTTTAACGGGAACCTTAAAGAATGATAAGGAAGAGATATTAATAAATGCGAGAATAATTAGAATAGACACCGGAACTGTGGTAGCTGCGGAAAAAATAATTATTCCTAAGTATCTCTTTCCTCAAAGCGATTTTCATGTATTCTGAGTAATTGAGATTACGGCGACTAACTTACGCCTCTGCCGCAGCGCTACGGGATGCTTCGCACCCTTGCTTGGCCTTCGGCACATTTTGCTTTGTCACTCGTCTTGCAAAGCAAGTCTCGCGCCAAGTGCTTCGCACTCGCAAAACGTCGGCAAGGCTTGGTCGTTAGCCGAAATGGCTGAAATTTAATGATATTCCAAAATTTTAATAACAGAATGAGATGTTTATGGATCAAGTTGAATATACAAATTTAAATAATAGATACGAAAAGCAGATCCTCAAAATTAAGATAATTATTTTTATTTTAGTGCTTTCTGCAATAATTCTATTTCTCCCAGTTTTTCTGCTGAAAGAGCCTGATGGAAAAACTCAGTTAGATTTATTAAAGATAGATAATCTATCAAAAATCGGAGATTATTTGTCTGGAACGACTGGAACAATTCTCAGCCTATCTGGTCTCTTATTGATATATCTATCCTTTCTTGGTCAAAGGCAAGATATACTGATGCAGCAATTTGAACTCAAAGAAAGTCAAAAAGTGTGGCAAGGTCAGCAAAAAGAGCTTGCATATCAAAATGAAAATACGCAGCGAAACAGATTTGAGAGCACATTTTTTAATTTAGTCGGTATGTTGTATGATTTGCAGAATAGCTATGCAAAAGGGAATTCCGCAGGTTCCGATAAATTTCGAAATGATATGACGCAGTTAATTAACCGATACTTAAGTGTCAAAAAGGACGCTGGAGCTATTGCTTCCTATGCAAAAGACTCTGATTTTTTCTATCTATACTATAATTATATAGCTCATATAATGAATATAGTCGACTATGTATCGACGAGTCGATTAGAAAGAAAGGATCAAGAATTTTATATAATGACTCTGAAAAACTTATTATCTGTGCGCGAACTCCTTTTTATCGAGATTGCTTCGAAAATAGATATTTTCAGAAAATCAAACAGTGAATATTTAACTTTGTTGATTGCAGAAAATTCTGCTTTGTTTGAGCGATGGAAATAGGCGCCACTTCGGCTAACTGTCGGCTCTGACGCTTCGCTGCGGGTTCACTTCGTGACCCTTGCTCGGGCTTCGCCACATTGGCTCAGTCACTCGAATTGCATAGGCAATTCTCGTGCCTGTCTTCACTTCGTTCAGCTCGCCAACGTCGTCAAGCCTTGGTTGTTATGCGAAATCATGGTATAATAATTTTATGAGAATTAAATTAGAACTACTTTTAAGTATAATTTTTACCTTCGGCGGAATATGGTACTTTTTGCTAATTGAGATAATTGAAATTTACTCGCTCCATCCAATTAGTAAATTACTTCTACCTTATGGAATATTTCACTATGCAATATTTATCATATTGTGTTTTGCACTTGTACTTGTTCATTTCGAAGGATTGGCGATAGTTAGTCCGGGTAATACACAGATTGATCTTATTAGAAGGTGGTTAACGAAACTACTTTTAAAGAATTGGTTGCTTTTACTCGGTATTTCGGTCCTTGCTAGTGTTATGCTTAGATTGGAGATCCAAGTCAATATGTATTGGGTTTTTGCTATTTTGATTATTCTGCTGATTCCTGGCTTATTAAAAATTAATTTTAAATATTTTGCGAATATCCAATTGTTCTCACGAAATCTATTAGATTTGTTCTATAATAAAATATTGATTATCCCTTTCATGCTAATTGGGCTTGCTCTTCACGTCCTATCCCTTTCGTTAATTTTCTCTGATGTGAAATTTATAACAGATAAAGCATTGTATTCAAAACAAGATAAATTGTTGGTCTCAATTAAGCGAAGCGGATATATTTATTTACCAAAAATTATAAAGACTACGTTTAATGGAAAGTTGATATATTTAAACGGCGCCCGGTCCGGATTTGGAAATTTGACTAATTTAATTGATTTAACGACAGCTGATATTTCCTCTGACAATGCCTTCGAAGCGGAGTATATTACGCAATTCATATCCTATACGAGAAAAACAGAATTATTTGTTATTATAGCACCATGACTTCGCATAACTATCGGCTCTGACGCAGCGCTTCGGGATGCTTCGCACCCTTGCTTGGCCTTCGGCACATTGGCTCAGTCACTCGAATTGCAGTGGCAATTCTCGTGCCTGTCTTCACTTCGTTCAGCCCGCCAACGTCGTCAAGCCTTGGTCGTTAAGCGAAATTCCGCCGGATTTTGTTTTTTTATTTTTCGAAGCTCGGAAGCGTTGGGATTTATTTTCTAAACGTAGTAAATCTTATAGTCTTCAAGCGCTCCCCAATGGAGGCTGGTGCCGTCGACATGATGTCCATCTTGGTATTTGAGCGTCCTGCGGAAGTATATGGTTCCATTTTATCCAATCCCGAAAGGGGAGCGCGATACTTTGGAATAAGGGAATTTAATACTATTGGACTTTCGTCCAAGTAGTGAAATTGAATTAAATTGCAGTGTGTTTGAGGCGTAACTTCGCTTAACTGCCAACTTGCCGCATCGCTTCGGGCTTGCTTCGCAACCCTTGCTTGGCCTTCGGCACATTTTGCTTCTGTCACTCGCCTTGCAGGGCAAGTCTCGTGCCATTGCAAAACGTCGGCAAGCCAACGTCGTTAGGCGCAATTCTGAAAATATAATGTACAAAACAATATTCGTATTACTATTTCTAATATCTTTTCCTTTCAACGCATATGGAGATGATTTTTTAGAAGTTCTTGGGTCCGGAAGAGTTAAAAAAGGAAATTTAAGTTCGGCACTAAGAATAAATAAAATAAGACCTTTTCTTAAATCTAAATATCGTTCTGATTCTGCGAAATTTTACGCTATAAATAATATTGCATATAAAAATATTTATTTAATGTACGATGAGCAGGTGAGTAGGCTTTGCTATTATAATGTACATGCAAAAAATGAATTTTGCGAAACTTATAACGGAAGCGATGGGTATCATTATAAGTGGTATTTGGATCTTAAGAAAAACAACACAATGTATGTTCTTGAATTTGACGATGATGAAGATTATGCTGATTATCGCATCAGCGAAATGAACCTCCAAAATATGAAGAAGAGAACCCTGTTTAATATTCTCCCCATTGCGAAAGACGGAGATCGTCTGAATTGGGGTGATTTAGATAGTATTCAAGATATTATTTTGGAAAAGAAAAGTCTACCTTATAAACTTAATGTTGCTTTAAATCATCGAATACCTATTGACTCTGCATTTTTTGAAGGGAAAGGTAAAATACCTATATTTTTCTTTATCGGGACTATGACAGATAATTCGACTTATAAAGAATTGATCATGGAAAAAGGTCGATTCATGTATATTGACCAGGTCGAATTATTGTTAAAGAAAATTGAAAAAAAGCAGTAGCTAATTCTCAGAACTGCGCCTAACTGCCAACTTGCCGCATCGCTTCGGGCTTGCTCCGCAACCCTTGCTTGGCCTTCGGCACATTGGCTCCAGTCACGACTTTTGCTTGGCAAAAGGTCGCGCCTGGCTCTAACGCCTCTTCGAGGCTCAGAGTCGCCAACGTCGGCAAGCCAACGTCGTTAGGCGGACATTCCGGAAAGATATTATTTAATAATGGAAAGACTTTTAGCTCTAATAATTCTAACAGCTTCATTTTCTTTATCATCTAAAGAAATTACTTCTGTAACTGTAAAGAAAAGTGAAAGAAAGCTTATCGTAGTTCAAAACGGTGTAAATATTCTAGAATTAAAGATTTCACTTGGATTTAATCCTGATGGGAATAAGTTGCAAGAAGGTGATGGTAGAACACCTGAAGGCGAATATAAACTAGATTATCTAATAAATGATTGGGAATACTATAAAGCTTTTCATATTTCTTATCCAAAGGTTGATCAGATAAAAAAGGCAAAGGAAAATGGAGTAAACCCCGGTGGTGGAATCCTAATTCATGGAATGCAGACAAAATGGAATTGGGTAGGGAAATTACATACATTTTGGGACTGGACTCATGGCTGTATTGCAGTTACTAATGAACAAATGGATAAGTTGATAGAAATAGTTCCGGTTGGTTCAAAAATCATAATTGAACCATGATCAATTTAAATATTTGCTATTCGATCCGGAACGTCGCCTAACTGTCGGTGCTTCCGCTCCGCTCGCGGATCGCTTACACGACCGCTCGCTCGGGCTTCGCCACATTTGCTTCTGTCACTCGCCTTGCAGAGCAAACTCGTGCCATCGCAAACGTCGGAACACCTTGGTCGTTAAGCGCAATTCCGCCGGATTTTGTTTTTTTCTTTTTCGAAGCTCGGAAGCGTGTAGATTTGGTT
>NZ_AKWX02000009.1 GCF_000306115.2 Leptospira wolffii serovar Khorat str. Khorat-H2 | reverse complement strand
TAAAATGGAACCATAAGCTTCCGCAGGACGCTTAAATATCAAGATGCAATCCCTGGCGACGGCACCAGCTCGCATTGGGGAGCGCTTACACTCTGAAAAATTATCTATGTTTTTAGAACCAAATCCGCACGCCTCCGAGCTTCAAAAAATAAAAAAACAAAATCCGGCGGAATTTCGCTTAACGACCAAGGTGTTCCGACGTTTTGCGTTGGCGCGAGTTTGCCCTGCAAACGAAGTGACAATGCAAAATGTGCCGCAGGCCAAGCGAGAGTCGCGCAGCGATCTCGAAGCGTAGCGGAAGCACCGACAGTTAGGCGAAGTATGCAGGGTCTCCAGGCATTAAATCAATTAATACGGGTTTCGAATAGTAATAGCCTTTGTTAGTCTTAATAAATAGGT
This sequence comes from Leptospira wolffii serovar Khorat str. Khorat-H2, assembly GCF_000306115.2. Lineage (NCBI taxonomy): Bacteria > Pseudomonadati > Spirochaetota > Leptospiria > Leptospirales > Leptospiraceae > Leptospira > Leptospira wolffii. The sequence goes on along the minus strand of NZ_AKWX02000009.1, from coordinate 6,639 downwards.
GAAGTATTCCCTCATGCCAAATATTATAGTTCTTCAGCTGCAAAGTTATTCTTACTGCTGAGTTTCCGTTAATGTACATAGGTTTTTGTAAACTCGTTGAAAATTTAATATTAAGATTAGAAGCAATCCGCTGGATCGAACCTCGATATTCATCGGGCAGATTCTCGTGGTCTAAGATTTTGATCAATCTACCTTGATACTTTTCGGGATGATTTTTTGATCTTCCAATAGAGTATATATTTTGTCATCAACCGAACCGATATCTACAGAATAACTTGCCTTTATATCGAGCTCATAAGCTTCACTTTCACCAAATCCTGCAATATGAGATATTGTACAATCAATTATGACACCGATTGAAGATATAGTAATTCCATTATCTATGTTGTTAATTAAAGATATATCGAATATAGGATCAATATCGGCAAATTCATAACGTCGAAAAACTTGATGAAATTCGGGATAAATCTTCGGATAGTTATCAATAAGCTCATCTGTCTCTTTCCATCCTTTTAACGATGAATCAAGTCTTATAAGACTAAATTCAATTATGTCTTTCTTTAACGCGTTAACATTGCTTAATCGACCATTCACATATTCTGACGCCTCATCTTCGGCACCCTGCTTCCAACTTTGTATTAGTTCAACTGTGTGTTTGTCTAAGTCGCTATCAATAATCTTTGCGCAATTCTGGCATAGCCAGATGCCATTTTTATAACTGGATCTTTCTAGTTCAGTGAGAGTTTTGTCGAATCTCGGCCCACCTGGTGATGCTGCGGTTATATGGCTAGCGACGCCGATATTGATTATTTTATCGTTTTCACTTGCCGGACCGACAGTTGCTCTTCGGCATTCCGGATTTGAGCATTTGTTCCCAGCGCGATCGGATAGCTTCTTTTTAATAGTTTGAGAAAAATCGTTCCTCATTTATATTCCTGTATATTTCGCCTAACGGCCAAGGCTTGACGACGTTGGCGAGCTGAGCGAAGCGAAGACAGGCATGAGAATTGCTTTGCAATTCGAGTGACTGAGCCAATGTGCCGAAGGCCGAGCGAGAGTTGCGTAAGCAATCTCGAAGCGTAGCGTCAGAGCCGTAACTTAGGCGAAGTGCTGGGGACTTATACAATCGGTTCGTAAAGATCGTACTTTCCGATAAACTTAAGATTATTGGAATCACAATATTCCTTTATTTTTCTATTAAAAGTATCATCTGACTTTGGGTGAGTTTGAACATTCTCAATAAAACTTTCAATATACGATATATCAACCTTATGCCAATCTGGGCTAAAACTTTTCAATAAGTGTTCGTGTTCAGTGCCCGCCAAACGCACTTTTAAATAATTTTATTTCCGCTGGACTTCCTTCATTGATAACTTCGGATTTTTTAAATATTAAACGAACTTCTTGTTCATAAGAAAATGGCATACGTTTTAGCGTATATATTTTCTCAAAATCAGTCCTATTTTTACTAATCCCTATTTTATTCAATTCTGCATTTAAATTGATTTCACTTTGATAATCCACATATAACAGATTTACACTTTTTATTTCTCTGATTTTATATTCGGAAACAGCAATTCTAATGGCTTGGTTATTAGAGCTATAAGAATTCCACATTGCTTCGCTCTCACCATTCATAGACCAAGATTGAGCAAAAAATATTCTTTCAAAGTGTAATGCTAAATCTATAAATATTCCTTTAGCTAAAGTATTCGGATATGTCTCTAGTATTTTTCTTATTTCATTTTGCCCACTTGTGGTTTTTAATTTTTGGAAAATATAGCCCTCATGCTTATCTTCCCAAACTTCAGGACGAACGAAATGCAGAGATTTTGTTTGAACTAAGTCATCAAATTTTTCAAAGCTGATGTATCTATATAAATATCTATTCTTCAAAATGAACTTCCAGCATTTCGCCTAACGACCAAGGTGTTCCGACGTTTCGCGAGTCCGAAGGACTTGGCACGAGACTTGCCCAGCAAGGCGAGTGACAAAGCGAAATGTGGCGCAGCCCAAGCAAGGGGCGCGAAGCGATCCCGCAGCGATGCGGAAGCACCGATAGTTATGCGACGTTGTTTAAATTTAACCTAAGTAAATCTTTTGCAGCTCAGTCTTAACTTATAATAGATTGGATTGAACAATACATTCTGCAAATTCAATATCTTTTCTACGAATATATATACTATAATCACCAGTTTCATCTGATCGGATAGACATATGAGAACAACCGGCTTTTTTCAATTCGTCGTAGACTTTTCCACAAATCTTTCTCGATTTACTTTCTTTGTAAAAAGTTATTTGCTCGTATCTATTTCCAATTATATTTTTTATTTTACGTTTATATAAGTCTTCAAATTCATCTTCGCTATCAATTGTACCGACAAAAATATGATACTGGTCTATGCGGGACTCTTCGAATTCAGGAACGGAATTTACTTCCTCTGATAAATATACATCAAAGCCTCCATCTATTCTTTCATAAACAACTACTTCAATCATATCGTAAATAGCTGGGTGGAAATGATACTCTGTATATTTTTTATAAAAATTTTCTGTCATCTGATTTTTTCAAACAATGTCGCATAACGACCAAGGTGTTCCGACGTTTGCGATGGCGCGAGGCTTGCCTCTGCAAGACGAGTGACAGAAGCAAATGTGCCGAAGGCCAAGCGAGAGTTGCGTTAGCAATCTCGAAGCGACGCGGAAGCACCGAAAGTTAGCCGAAGTTGATTTGCTATTTGTCTATTAATTTTTCCAATTCAATGCGAATTTTAATGCAGGCTTGTTCCATAGTTTTTTCTACAAATATTTCTGAACTGTGTACAGTGAAATTTCTATACTGTATCAATTTCTGTAAATCTAATAGTAACTCTTTAGAGATCTGTTCTTTTTGATACAATAACTCTGCAATCCTCCTGTTACTTAATTGAAATTGCTTAGGACTATTAGGCTGTCCAAATTCCCTTGCGAAATTCTGCAATACACGCTCAATTCTATTAAAATTGCTAAGAAAATTAGAAAAATCTCCAGCTTGAGTTATAGTATCTCCCAATAAATTTTCTTTTAATAATTGAGTAATATTTTCCAATTTACGCGGATTAAGAATGTCAATTGCAAAGAACATTATAACCAAAACTTCAAAAAATATCAGAAAGCCAGAAGTGCTAAATAAAATTGATAGATAGTCGTAAAGTCGAGAATCATCTTCAACTGCTATATTTATTAAGGAAAGGATTATCGCAAAAGAACCAACAAAGCTCATGAGAATGATCCAAAGAAAATACTTTTTCTTTAATGCAATAACTGAATCTTCGACACTTTCATCATCGGCAGCTTCTCGATCTAATTCATTCCTCAAAAACGTATAAGCTGTCAAAGTTAAACCAAGTAATCCAGCAATTGATTGAGCAGCTGTCGAGAAAAAGTATAGAACTTGGCTCTCATTAAGCTTTATTAATGGCCCATATAATTGGAGAATAACTTGAAGGGCAATATAAGATATAAGAGCTACAAGGAGTAAAAGCAAAAATCCTATATTGATTTTTAACCATTCCTTGATATTAGCAAATGTCTTCATTCTAATCATAAATTTTGCAAATCAATTTCGGCTAACGACCAATGATTGTCGACGTTCCGCGGGTCCGAAGGACTTGGCGTGAGACTTGCTCCGCAAGGCGAGTGACAAAGCGGAATGTGGCGAAGCCCAAGCGAGGGTTGCGAAGCAATCCCGAAGCGCTGCGACAATTTTTTAGTTATGCGAAGTCGCGCATATAATCAAATATATTAAATTGGTAAGGAATTTTGTATAGTAATGTAGTACTTGAATGCACATTTTTTGAAAATATATCTACAATTTCTTCTTGCTTCGATACTCCCAATTTTTTCCAAATATCTGGAGAGATATAGAAATTTTCACAAAATACTAATATCAAATTTGAAAATAACGTTTCGATAAAATTCAAATCCTTCTCGTCTATCCATTTTTTTAACCCTTCATAAATAAGTCTATGTTTGCGAAAATAGGATATTAAAAAGTATGTTTTTGATCCTTGCGGAAATATTGTAAGGAAAAGTGGATGTAAAGGAGATTCGAGATCGCCAAAATCATGTATCTTTTTACCGGAATGATTGTAGTCAGGGATAAACAAAGACGACACAGCAATAGGAAATTGTGAATCCATTGTAAAGTTTACAGTCTCTACACTATCATATTCTTTATCTTCGAACTTTTTAAGCATTTCAATTCTAAATTGGGATAAGTATTTTAGCGCATCGTTCATCCCGATCAAACTTTCACTCAAGTATCCATAATACTCTGATTGGCTTAGTCGATCCATTGCCGTCTGTAGTTTATATTTTTTGAAGAACTTAGATTTTAGGTCCGATATCTCATTCTCATAATATGACTTTGTAAGTCGCTTTAAGTAATGTTCTTTTGCAAGGGCTCTTAAGGTGTATAAAAAGTTTTGTTGAATATTTCCTTCTGAATAATCCATATTCTCAATAGGAGCAAATACATTTTGATCGTGCAATTTACAGAAGCCAGGGAAAGTACTTGCTTTACTTTTTCCGACTTTCATTGGAGCTATTCCCACATTTTTTTGGTTAATTTCTAAACCTACGGTTACAACTTCACCGTTGATAGATATTTTATTTAGGACGCGATTTTCTTGGATGGAGTGTGATTTAATAATTTTTGTACAATCACTATTATCTATAAAACAAACCTTAACTGCATTTTTTCCTGCCGCTACTTTTAGTTTTCTATTGATTTCATCCGAAGAGCTTTTCATTTATCGTGGGCCTTTTGCGCGATTTCGTATAACGACCAAGGTGTTCCGACGTTTCACGCTGGCGCGAGACTTGCTCTGCAAGACGAGTGACAGTAGTGAAATGTGGCGTAGCCCGAGCGAGTGGTCGCGTAGCGATCCACGAGCGGAGCGGAAGCACCGATAGTTAGACGTTGTGACCTAATGAGAAACGTGATCCTTGCTTGTTCAACTACTCACTCTCTATTCCCGATTTAGAACTTCTTTTAAAAAATGAATTCGACAATGGACGGAACAGGAAGTATATTATTATCGCACCTGTAATCATACCAAAAATTATTGAACCTTTTGACTGATATGTAAAAAGACAAAGAACCGACGAGAATACATACCAACCTGTGTAAAGATATCTTATCCAATTTATACCTAAGAATGTTCCAATACTTAGAAGTATTAGAATAGCTGTACTCATCGCAAATAAAATTAGTTTCATCCAATAAGTTAGATAATTTATATTTTCCAACAATGCTGCAAATTGCGGGGTACCCCAAAGTCTGAAATATGAAAACAGGGTAAAAGCAGTAGATATACTGACTATCCAAGCTAATATTGTAATTGATCTAGGTCTTTTCATAATTTTCCTTTTAGTAAATATTGATAGGTCATGACGTCTAACGACCAAGCCTTGCCGACGTTCCGCGCGTGCGCAAGCACTTGGCACGAGATTTGCCCTGCAAGGCGAGTGACAAAGCGGAATGTGCCGAAGGCCAAGCGAGAGTGCGAAGCATCTCGAAGCGCTGCGGCAGAGGCGTAAGTTAAGCGCCGTTACGCTTTTTTTATTTTTCCCTGAGTTGCTCCAATTCCATAACGGTAGCAATTATCATATATAGTAAATATAGAATCAGGCATATAATCTCGGTAAGGATTGCCAACTATGCCGGCTCTAATTTCGCAATGCTTTACAATTGTAGAAAGAAACTCTGCTAGTACCATAGTATTGATATCTTTAGGATTAGATTTAGGTTCCATAAAGTATGATCCGAACGGTTCTGCGGAGGTAGGAGTAACTATTTGCAATTTCCCTTTATCAAATAGATATACTGAATTAGCATAATTCTCAATTTCATTAGGAATATGGCTAATTTCGGAAAACCAAGAGCCTAACGATCGAAGTTCCGGTGATTCATTTTTAAAGCAGAATGCAAAGAATTGCCCTGAACTTTTCATTATTTTACGAAAACTAAAAGCGTGATCAGCAATATCTCTGAAAGATGAGATGTTAAAATTACTTTTAACTTCGATTGCACATACTACAGCTCTCGGATTAACGATTGCAAAACTATCTTCTTTAAATAAATATCCTGCTGGATCGTTCTCATCGATAATCAAAATATCGATTTGACGAGAAGATAAAGCACCGGCTCGATCGTGAATGAAACCAGTTTTTATTGAAAAACGATTACCGAGTAAATTAGAAAGAAAGCTTCTTAAAAGTTCTTCACGATAATTTCCGATAGATTGAGTATGATTAATTAGAGAGGAAATTCTTTCAAATTTTGCGATGAATTCACTGGAATAGCTTTTAAAAATATCCATTTTTATTACAGCTTAATTGAAGTAATGGCGCTTAACGACCAAGGTGTTCCGACGTTTCGCGAGTCCGAAGGACTTGGCACGAGACTTGCCCAGCAAGGCGAGTGACAAAGCGAAATGTGGCGCAGCCCAAGCAAGGGGCGCGAAGCGATCCCGCAGCGATGCGGAAGCACCGATAGTTATGCGACGTTGTTTAAATTTAACCTAAGTAAATCTTTTGCAGCTCAGTCTTAACTTATAATAGATTGGATTGAACAATACATTCTGCAAATTCAAT
>NZ_AKWX02000008.1 GCF_000306115.2 Leptospira wolffii serovar Khorat str. Khorat-H2 | reverse complement strand
GAGGCAAGCCTCGCGCCATCGCAAACGTCGGAACACCTTGGTCGTTATGCGACATTGTTTGAAAAAATCAGATGACAGAAAATTTTTATAAAAAATATACAGAGTATCATTTCCACCCAGCTATTTACGATATGATTGAAGTAGTTGTTTATGAAAGAATAGATGGAGGCTTTGATGTATATTTATCAGAGGAAGTAAATTCCGTTCCTGAATTCGAAGAGTCCCGCATAGACCAGTATCATATTTTTGTCGGTACAATTGATAGCGAAGATGAATTTGAAGACTTATATAAACGTAAAATAAAAAATATAATTGGAAATAGATACGAGCAAATAACTTTTTACAAAGAAAGTAAATCGAGAAAGATTTGTGGAAAAGTCTACGACGAATTGAAAAAAGCCGGTTGTTCTCATATGTCTATCCGATCAGATGAAACTGGTGATTATAGTATATATATTCGTAGAAAAGATATTGAATTTGCAGAATGTATTGTTCAATCCAATCTATTATAAGTTAAGACTGAGCTGCAAAAGATTTACTTAGGTTAAATTTAAACAACGTCGCATAACTATCGGTGCTTCCGCATCGCTGCGGGATCGCTTCGCGCCCCTTGCTTGGGCTGCGCCACATTTCGCTTTGTCACTCGCCTTGCTGGGCAAGTCTCGTGCCAAGTCCTTCGGACTCGCGAAACGTCGGAACACCTTGGTCGTTAGGCGAAATGCTGGAAGTTCATTTTGAAGAATAGATATTTATATAGATACATCAGCTTTGAAAAATTTGATGACTTAGTTCAAACAAAATCTCTGCATTTCGTTCGTCCTGAAGTTTGGGAAGATAAGCATGAGGGCTATATTTTCCAAAAATTAAAAACCACAAGTGGGCAAAATGAAATAAGAAAAATACTAGAGACATATCCGAATACTTTAGCTAAAGGAATATTTATAGATTTAGCATTACACTTTGAAAGAATATTTTTTGCTCAATCTTGGTCTATGAATGGTGAGAGCGAAGCAATGTGGAATTCTTATAGCTCTAATAACCAAGCCATTAGAATTGCTGTTTCCGAATATAAAATCAGAGAAATAAAAAGTGTAAATCTGTTATATGTGGATTATCAAAGTGAAATCAATTTAAATGCAGAATTGAATAAAATAGGGATTAGTAAAAATAGGACTGATTTTGAGAAAATATATACGCTAAAACGTATGCCATTTTCTTATGAACAAGAAGTTCGTTTAATATTTAAAAAATCCGAAGTTATCAATGAAGGAAGTCCAGCGGAAATAAAATTATTTAAAAGTGCGTTGGCGGGCACTGAACACGAACACTTATTGAAAAGTTTTAGCCCAGATTGGCATAAGGTTGATATATCGTATATTGAAAGTTTTATTGAGAATGTTCAAACTCACCCAAAGTCAGATGATACTTTTAATAGAAAAATAAAGGAATATTGTGATTCCAATAATCTTAAGTTTATCGGAAAGTACGATCTTTACGAACCGATTGTATAAGTCCCCAGCACTTCGCCTAACTTACGGCTCTGACGCTACGCTTCGAGATTGCTTACGCAACTCTCGCTCGGCCTTCGGCACATTGGCTCAGTCACTCGAATTGCAAAGCAATTCTCATGCCTGTCTTCGCTTCGCTCAGCTCGCCAACGTCGTCAAGCCTTGGCCGTTAGGCGAAATATACAGGAATATAAATGAGGAACGATTTTTCTCAAACTATTAAAAAGAAGCTATCCGATCGCGCTGGGAACAAATGCTCAAATCCGGAATGCCGAAGAGCAACTGTCGGTCCGGCAAGTGAAAACGATAAAATAATCAATATCGGCGTCGCTAGCCATATAACCGCAGCATCACCAGGTGGGCCGAGATTCGACAAAACTCTCACTGAACTAGAAAGATCCAGTTATAAAAATGGCATCTGGCTATGCCAGAATTGCGCAAAGATTATTGATAGCGACTTAGACAAACACACAGTTGAACTAATACAAAGTTGGAAGCAGGGTGCCGAAGATGAGGCGTCAGAATATGTGAATGGTCGATTAAGCAATGTTAACGCGTTAAAGAAAGACATAATTGAATTTAGTCTTATAAGACTTGATTCATCGTTAAAAGGATGGAAAGAGACAGATGAGCTTATTGATAACTATCCGAAGATTTATCCCGAATTTCATCAAGTTTTTCGACGTTATGAATTTGCCGATATTGATCCTATATTCGATATATCTTTAATTAACAACATAGATAATGGAATTACTATATCTTCAATCGGTGTCATAATTGATTGTACAATATCTCATATTGCAGGATTTGGTGAAAGTGAAGCTTATGAGCTCGATATAAAGGCAAGTTATTCTGTAGATATCGGTTCGGTTGATGACAAAATATATACTCTATTGGAAGATCAAAAAAATCATCCCGAAAAGTATCAAGGTAGATTGATCAAAATCTTAGACCACGAGAATCTGCCCGATGAATATCGAGGTTCGATCCAGCGGATTGCTTCTAATCTTAATATTAAATTTTCAACGAGTTTACAAAAACCTATGTACATTAACGGAAACTCAGCAGTAAGAATAACTTTGCAGCTGAAGAACTATAATATTTGGCATGAGGGAATACTTCACCTATTTATTAAGACTAACAAAGGCTATTACTATTCGAAACCCGTATTAATTGATTTAATGCCTGGAGACCCTGCATACTTCGCCTAACTGTCGGTGCTTCCGCTACGCTTCGAGATCGCTGCGCGACTCTCGCTTGGTCCTGCGGCACATTTTGCATTGTCACTTCGTTTGCAGGGCTAAACTCGCGCCACGCAAACGTCGGACACCTTGGTCGTTAAGCGAAATTCCGCCGGATTTAGTTTTTTATTTTTTGAAGCTCGGAGGCGTGCGGATTTGGTTCTAAAACATAGATAATTTTTCAGAGTGTAAGCGCTCCCCAATGCGAGCTGGTGCCGTCGCCAGGGATTGCATCTTGATATTTAAGCGTCCTGCGGAAGCTTATGGTTCCATTTTATCCAATCCCGAAAGGGGAGCGCGATACTTTGGAATAAGGGAATTTAATACTATTGGACTTTCGTCCAAGTAGTGAAATTGAATTAAATTGCAGTGTGTTTGAGGCGTAACTTCGCTTAACTGCCAACTTGCCGCATCGCTTCGGGCTTGCTTCGCAACCCTTGCTTGGCCTTCGGCACATTTTGCTTCTGTCACTCGCCTTGCAGGGCAAGTCTCGTGCCATTGCAAAACGTCGGCAAGCCAACGTCGTTATCCGAACATTTTCAAGCCGCTTTGAATATGCAATGCAGCGGGCGTCCATGCCCGCAGATTTGGGAGTTGACATTACATCGTATATGATGTAATGTGACTTGTGAATCAGAAATGGACTGTAATATACTATGAGGATGAGGACGGAAATTGTCCAGTTTCAGAATTTATTGATAGTCGATCCGTAAACAATCAGGCCAAGATTATGGCCTTGATTGATCAACTAGAACAGCATGGTCCGAATTTACCTAGGCCGTATGCTGATTTGCTCACTGATAGTATTCATGAATTAAGACTGAAACTTTCAGGAGATCAAGTTAGATTCTTATACTTTTTTACATTCAGGTATTACATTATAATTACTCATGCGTTTATAAAAAATGTTCAGAAAGTTCCAATTCGTGAGATTAAGAGAGCAATAAACTGTCGAGAGGAATTTCTATCTCGATTTACTGAAGAAAAGTTGAAGAGGGGATTAAATGATGAAAAGCTTTAAGTCGCATTTAAAAAATAAACTGAGCAACCCTAATTTCTCAGAAGCATTTGATCAAGAGAAACAATTGTTATCATTGGCTTTAAAAATTCAAGAATATAGAAATAAGAAAGGCCTAAGTCAAGCAGATTTAGCCAAAAGAGCTCATGTTACTCAACAGCAAGTTAGTAGGTTAGAAACGGGCATTAATACTAATGTTAGTACATTTCTGAAGATCTGTCATGCATTGGATTTGGATTTATCTTTAAACACAACTAAAGGCCGAAAAGTTTCGGCATAAATGGTCTCCATATTTTACTTCCTGTAAAATATGGAGCTTTTCCGATGCGGCTTGAAAACATCGGATAACTATCGGTGCTTCCGCTCCGCTCATGGATCGCTAACGCGACCATTCGCTCGGGCTACGCCACATTTACTTCCGTCACTGCGCTTGCTTACGCAAGCTCGCGCCGTCGTAAACGTCGGAACACCTTGGTCGTTAGGCGAAAGAGGGCAAAAATTAACATTATGAAAAAATATCAATGGGCTCGCCCGTTTCTTGTGGTCTCTTTGATCATTTTAGTTATTCTATTTGTAGCGGTTAATCTTTCGCCTTTTACAATTTTCCATTTTAAGACTTCAGCCGATTTGGGTGACCATATAAAAGTAGTTTCGTATTCATATCCGAACCTGGGATATTATTGCTCGGATTTTGCGGCAGTGGAAATATTTGCAAAGGACGGGACTTTACTTTCGGTAAAGAAATATGAAACGTTAATCGATTTTTTTCTTAGCAAGTCTCATTAGAAATAGTTCTATAAACCTTTGATAGAGTCTTAGGGCATTATATATTATTGGTTAATAGGGCGATTGAAGCTTTGGGAAATAGCAATGAATTTTTCTTTGCAGGTATTAGTGCCCTCCATCGCCTAACTGTCGGTGCTTCCGCGTCGCTTCGAGATCGCTACGCGACTCTTGCTTGGCCTTCGGCACATTTCGCTTTGTCACTCGCCTTGCAAGGCAAGTCTCGCGCCAAGTGCTTGCGCACTCGCGAAACGTCGTCAAGCCTTGGTCGTTAAGCGAAATTCCGCCGGATTTTGTTTTTTTATTTTTTGAAGCTCGGAGGCGTGCGGATTTGGTTCTAAAACATAGATAATTTTTCAGAGTGTAAGCGCTCCCCAATGCGAGCTGGTGCCGTCGCCAGGGATTGCATCTTGATATTTAAGCGTCCTGCGGAAGCTTATGGTTCCATTTTATCCAATCCCGAAAGAGGAGCGCGATACTTTGGAATAAGGGATTTCATACTATTGGACTTTCGTCCAAGTAGTGAAATTGTATTAAATTGCAATGTGTTTGAGGCGTAACTTCGCTTAACTGCCAACTTGCCGCATCGCTTCGAGATCGCTTTCGCGACTCTCGCTTGGCCTTCGGCACATTTTGCTTCTGTCACTCGCCTTGCAGAGCAAGTCTCGTGCCATTGCAAAACGTCAGCAAGCCAGCGTCGTTAGGCGATATGCTGAAAAATCGTCTAAGATAAAAGAATTTGTTAAATGAAAAATAGGAATTTGCTAATTTGCTCCGAAGTACTGATTATATTGCTTCAGTTTTTGTGCGTGTTATTATTCATAAAGGGGATGTCATGTCCAACATGCGTTGAATCTAATTTAGCTTATAGATCTGAATGGATAATCTTATTAACAATAGTAATTTCATGTTTTAATACTTTTCTTATTTATAATGAAATAGCCAATAAATATAGACTATCTATTTGTTTCGCTACTATTGCATATGGGATCATTTTTATGGCAGGATCACTGCATGAACAACATTGGATAGCCAAGTATTATCTTGGTGACTCGGTTAAAAAGATTAGTAGTTCAATTGCTTATCCTGCTTTTGGAATTATCAATATTTTAACTGCAATTGTTCTTTATTTGTCTAATGCTAAATACAAAGTTTATTCAATTGTTTTCTTGGTCGTACCAAGATTTCTAAATGGTATTACGATTCTGATTATCGATTCCGATACGGATACGACTTTGTCAATTTTAGCAATGTTTGAATTGCTATTTGTAGTCATTGCTTCACGAAGTGCTCTGAATTAATAATTTCAGCACATCGCCTAACTGTCGGCTCTGACGCATCGCTTCGAGATGCTTCGCACTCTCGCTCGGCCTTCGGCACATTTCGCTTTGTCACTTCGTTTGCAGGGCAAACTCGTGCCAAGTGCTAACGCACCCGCGAAACGTCGTCAAGCCTTGGTCGTTAAGCGAAATTCCGCCGGATTTTGTTTTTTTATTTTTCGAAGCTCGGAAGCGTGTAGATTTGGTTCTAAAACATAGGTAATTTTTCAGAGTTTTAGCGCTCCCCAATGGAGCTGGTGCCGTCGGCATGATTGCATCTTGATATTTAAGCGTCCTGCGGAAGCTTATGGTTCCATTTTATCCAATCCCGAAAGGGGAGCGCGATACTTTGGAATAAGGGAATTTAATACTATTGGACTTTCGTCCAAGTAGTGAAATTGAATTAAATTGCAGTGTGTTTGAGGCGTAACTTCGCTTAACTGCCAACTTGCCGCATCGCTTCGGGCTTGCTTCGCAACCCTTGCTTGGCCTTCGGCACATTTTGCTTCTGTCACTCGCCTTGCAGGGCAAGTCTCGTGCCATTGCAAAACGTCGGCAAGCCAACGTCGTTAAGCGAAATTCCGCCGGATTTTGTTTTTTTATTTTTTGAAGCTCGGAGGCGTGCGGATTTGGTTCTAAAACATAGATAATTTTTCAGAGTTTTAGCGCTCCCCAATGCGAGCTGGTGCCGTCGCCAGGGATTGCATCTTGATATTTAAGCGTCCTGCGGAAGCTTATGGTTCCATTTTATCCAATCCCGAAAGGGGAGCGCGATTTGTTAGTATTAGTAAATTTGGCTACCATTGGGCTTTTATCCAAGTAGTATAACTATTTAAAATTGCAGTGTGTTTGAGGCGTAACTTCGCTTAACTGCCAACTTGCCGCATCGCTTCGGGCTTGCTTCGCAACCCTTGCTTGGCCTTCGGCACATTTTGCTTCTGTCACTCGCCTTGCAGGGCAAGTCTCGTGCCATTGCAAAACGTCGGCAAGCCAACGTCGTTAGGCGACACGGCACAATCTTATGAAACATTTTAACAACATTGCACCTTTCGTCCTACTGTGCTTCGGTATCCCTGCAGTTCTCTTTGCTATAGATCTTGACAGGCCCCCATTTCCTGCTCTCCTGTATCCGGGACCCGTCGGGTGTTTGCCTAAAATCTCCGAAATCCGTTCCCGCATCAAATTCGCATCTGCCCCATCTGTATCGGGATTCCCCTTTTGGATATCGAACTTCATTTTCAGCGGGACTACTTACTCTGCGGAACTTGGTTATCCAAGCAACGGTGACCCTGAAACACCACGCTGCCGACAAATGTACCCGGGCCAGGCTCAATACTGTGAATTTCCATTTCTTTCAATCTGCTCGTTGCGGTCGCAACGAGAAAAGCCAGTGTGTCGAGGGAACCCGGATTATGATATGCTCATTAACGGTCCTGGACCGGAAGGGGGCTTCATTGTGCAATACCAATTTAACTCTAGAAGCTGCCAATTTTACGTAGAGTTCGGCGACGAACCAAAAATTGAGATGATTTGGCGATACTCAGACGGTATCCGTCACGAAACGTTCACTGTATCTGGTGGCTTTCTCAATGGGCGGTTGAATGACCGTCAACTGTCTTCACGAGAATCGTGGTCCTTGCATGCGGAGTTAATTCCCCAAGCTTGCTCGTTTCGCAACTTAGAACCTTTAAGGGCTTTATGTTTGTAGGTTTGTGCCGCATCGCCTAACTTACGGCTCTGACGCTTCGCTTCGAGATCGCTACGCGACTCTTGCTCGGCCTCCGGCACATTTCGCTTTGTCACTCGCCTTGCAAAGCAAGTCTCGCGCCAAGTGCTTGCGCACTCGCGAAACGTCGTCAAGCCTTGGTCGTTAAGCGAAATTCCGCCGGATTTTGTTTTTTTATTTTTTGAAGCTCGGAGGCGTGCGGATTTGGTTCTAAAACATAGATAATTTTTCAGAGTGTAAGCGCTCCCCAATGCGAGCTGGTGCCGTCGCCAGGGATTGCATCTTGATATTTAAGCGTCCTGCGGAAGCTTATGGTTCCATTTTATCCAATCCCGAAAGGGGAGCGCGATACTTTGGGGCTAGTAAATTTGGATGCTATTGGACTTTCGTCCAAGTAGTGAAATTGTATTAAATTGCAGTGTGTTTGAGGCGTAACTTCGCTTAACTGCCAACTTGCCGCATCGCTTCGGGCTTGCTTCGCAACCCTTGCTTGGCCTTCGGCACATTTTGCTTCTGTCACTCGCCTTGCACGGCAAGTCTCGTGCCATTGCAAAAACGTCGGCAAGCCAACGTCGTTATGCGCCATTTTCTTTGAAATAATTCTCAAATAGAGAATGCTTATTAAAAGTTGAAATTTAATTTTTCTCTGACCCAAAGATAAAATGAAATTAGCCTATCTTTTGAGTATCGCTTTCATAATTACTTGCACATCAACTAATACGAAACGATCCGAATATTCAAAATTCGGATTGGAAGACATTTGTAGACTTGCTAAATCTGAAAATGAAGAGGTTTACAAAAAATTAATCACCTTTAGGTTTCAGGTTCGCAAATATCCTGAAACTCTTTCGCATTCAGGGATTATTGATTCTGCAGTTTTAACGGAGATATTTGGAATAAGTGACGATTTTTCTCTTGAGGATACAGGTCAGCTGTATGACGAAGATTCATGTTTAAAATATAGTTTTCTCTTCTTTAAAAAGGAAATAGCTACTAAATTTCGAAGAATAGAAATTGGAAAAAAGGTTTTAATATCAGCTAAATTCGGCATAATTTCACGACCAAGGGATCCTTCAAAGAAATCGACGGTTGTAATGTTGATTGAGGATATTGAGTCGTTATAAAGATATAATTAAGTTAAATTGTTTTATTACGGAAAGAAAACGGCGCATAACTATCGGCTCTGACGCGGCGCTTCGAGATTGCTTCGCAACTCTCGCTTGGCCTGCGGCACATTTCGCTTTGTCACTCGTCTTGCATACGCAAGCCTCGC
>NZ_AKWX02000006.1 GCF_000306115.2 Leptospira wolffii serovar Khorat str. Khorat-H2 | reverse complement strand
GCGTGTTTTTGTAATATATTCTTTTAGGATATTTCCCGTAGTATTAAACTTAAATAGCCATTCATATTCTGAAGATCTATACTGTGTCAAATTAGTGAAGATTATAGGATAACCATCAAATGAATTTTGGTCAGAAAAAAACGGCTCATAGTCAACTAATGAAAGAAAATCCCCCCCAAAGTACCAGGACTATTGCAATTTCCGAATCCGGAGGTTGCGGTAATTTCTTTGCTTCGTATTTCTTCGCCAAACGAGCACCAAAGAAGTGTTTCAGATTATACTCAGATTGAAGTTTCTTCGCATCAAGGTGAACGTTCATAACTTCCACTTTAATTATTTCTTTAGAGAGGCGATTGCAAAGTTGAAAATCTAAACTTTGTTCCAGCTATAGTTGGAACTTTCTATGCGTTTCTAAGACAAGATCAGCAGATAAAAGAAAATCTTTTCAAGGTTCAGAAACTCACCTAATCTGTCCAGATACCTTGATTGGTTATTATCAAAGTTTTCCAATAAATCAAATAAAGGAGCGTTTAACTGATTTTTAATGTTATTTGGAATATTATTCTCGATATTTCCAAATACACCATCCAGGTATCTCAAGAAGGATATGCAAAAAGAATCATTTTCTTTTTCAGCGAGCAAAATGAGATCTAAAATGTGAGTCTCGTATCGAAATTCTCCAGTTTGTAGAAGTCTATTTGAGAAATGAGTGTAACGGTCGTTCGCACGTAAATCCATCCTTGCCCAGCGTTTTTCAGATGAGGCGCATAGAGATGCAAGAGAAGGGCAATGCTTTGAAATTAATTTATATGAAGTATATTTCTCAAGCATATTCATGTATTTTACATTGAGAAAATGAGTTTAGCTTGGATGGCGTATAACGACCAAGGTGTTCCGACGTTTGCAATGGCACGAGACTTGCTTTGCAAGGCGAGTGACAGAAGCAAATGTGGCGCAGCCCGAGCGAGAGTCGCGTAGCGATCTCGAAGCGCAGCGGAAGCACCGAAAGTTATACGCAGTCGTGTATCTGATTAGATTAAATTATTTTTCAACCAGTTTACCAGTAACAAACTTATGGATTAAACTAGATATTAACGTCTGATAAGGAAGACCTTCTTCAAACGCCATTCTTTGAATAGAATCTAAATCAATTTGATTTAATCTTATATTAATTCTTTTATTCTTGCTCAAAGTCTTGGAGGCAGCTTTTCGATATAAATCCAATTTCTTCTTTTTATCTGAAGATGAGATCGGGACCCACTCACCTGCTTCGAAAGAATTAAGTATGTCCTGCTCTTCTTTGGACATAGAGGGAGATTTAGTAATAGTATTGGTTATCCTTTTTTTCATTCTTCACCTACTCTATCTTTAATATAATCTCTCGTGGCTTTTCTACTTGGGATTATTGTTTTAAGAAATATTTCACTCTTTGATTCAACAAATGGGACCAAATACGCATAACCATCAAGTTCAATTACAAAGATTTTCTGTCCTGGATATTTCTTTGAATTTGGATGATCATAGATGTCCAAGAGAAATCCTTTTTCAATTTGAAATAAGATATCTTCGAAAGAGATACCTCTTTCCTCTCTAAGCCATTCATTCTTATCTGAATCCCAAGCATATTCTTTCACTCAGATCAATTTTGATGACAATGTATGCCTTGTGTCAACTAGTTAAATTTACCAAATTCTAAGCTTTTAATCAAGTTTCTATGAGATGCAAATAGGAACTCCGGTTCTATTAAAGTATGATTTTAACACGATTGCGTATAACGACGTTGGCTTGCCGACGTTTTGCAATGGCACGAGACTTGCTCTGCAAGACGAGTGACAGAAGCAAAATGTGCCGAAGGCCAAGCAAGGGTTGCGGAGCAAGCCCGAAGCGATGCGGCAAGTTGGCAGTTAAGCGAAGTTACGCCTCAAACACGTTGCAATTTAATTCAATTTCACTACTTGGACGAAAGTCCAATAGTATGAAATCCCCTTATTCGAAAGTATCGCGCTCCCCTTTCGGGATTGGATAAAATGGAACCATAAGCTTCCGCAGGACGCTTAAATATCAAGATGC
>NZ_AKWX02000005.1 GCF_000306115.2 Leptospira wolffii serovar Khorat str. Khorat-H2 | reverse complement strand
AGCCCGAAGCGATGCGGCAAGTTGGCAGTTAAGCGAAGTTACGCCTCAAACACGTTGCAATTTAATTCAATTTCACTACTTGGACGAAAGTCCAATAGTATTAAATTCCCTTATTCCAAAGTATCGCGCTCCCCTTTCGGGATTGGATAAAATGGAACCATAAGCTTCCGCAGGACGCTTAAATATCAAGATGCAATCCCTGGCAACGGCACCAGCTCGCATTGGGGAGCGCTTACACTCTGAAAAATTATCTATGTTTTAGAACCAAATCCGCACGCCTCCGAGCTTCAAAAAATAAAAAAACAAAATCCGGCGGAATTTCGCTTAACGACGTTGGCTTGCCGACGTTTTGCAATGGCACGAGACTTGCCCTGCAAGGCGAGTGACAGAAGCAAAATGTGCCGAAGGCCAAGCAAGGGTTGCGGAGCAAGCCCGAAGCGATGCGGCAAGTTGGCAGTTAAGCGAAGTTACGCCTCAAACACGTTGCAATTTAATTCAATTTCACTACTTGGACGAAAGTCCAATAGTATGAAATCCCCTTATTCGAAAGTATCGCGCTCCCCTTTCGGGATTGGATAAAATGGAACCATAAGCTTCCGCAGGACGCTTAAATATCAAGATGCAATCCCTGGCGACGGCACCAGCTGGCATTGGGGAGCGCTAAAACTCTGGAAAATTTCCTATGTTTTAGAACCAAATCCGCACGCTTCCGAGCTTCTAAAAATAAAAAAACAAAATCCGGCGGAATTTCGCTTAACGACCAAGGTGTTCCGACGTTTGCGATGGCACGAGATTGCTCTGCAATCGAAGTGACAGAAGCAAATGTGGCGTAGCCCGAGCGAGAGTCGCGTAAGCGATCTCGAAGCGGAGCGGAAGCACCGATAGTTAGACGCAGTCCGAATAATTATAACGCCTAATCTTCAACAGACACTTCCCTACCAATATGATAACTAAAGCCACCGAATGTAATCTTTAATTCCATACCTGACGAAAAGAGCAATCGATGCTCAAAAGAATTATTTTCTATCATGTCGAACTCATCATAGCCAAGATCGTCCTCACTAACATCAAATTCTATTGTTTCATTGCTAACTATATCTGATAAAACTTTGAATTCTGAAACATCAAAGTAATTAATCATAAGTTCAAATTGTGAATCAGACGAAAAAGCATCGTCATATCTATAGCATAATAGTTTTAGAGAAATCGAATGATCTTGCTCATTTCTTTTAATTTCCAATTCTCTTGAGTCGTGAAGATTAACCTCTTTAACAAAAGTTCTTATTTCCTTCGGAAGCTTATTTTCTATTAATCGATAATGAGCCGAATATCTCTCTGCAGGATCATTGTTTGACAGATCCTCACCAAACCACCAATCATAAGTAAAATATTTCATATATTAAAGTAATTTTAGTTCGGATTGCGTATAACGACCAAGGTGTTCCGACGTTTGCAATGGCACGAGATTGCTCTGCAATCGAAGTGACAGAAGCAAATGTGGCGTAGCCCGAGCGAGTGGTCGCGTTAGTGATCCACGAGCGGAGCGGAAGCACCGATAGTTAGGCGAAGTGGTCTTATCTTTTAAGAATTTGTTAATGCTACGGAAAGCTCAAATTCTTAACATTTCACCATTTTCTCCATTCTTCAGTTATATCTTCATTGGGTTTATTAAAACCAAAGAAAACGCCAGATTTGATAATGAACTCACATATTAATTCTCTTTGTGAAGTTTCAATCAGGCTATATTCAGTTCTTTCATTCAAACGGTTTAGTTCTTCAACTGTATTTCGAGTAATAATATTGGCCTCTTTGCGGGACTTCGCAAATTTAACCTGATTATAATGAACGATAAGAATTCTTTTAGTCTCTTCTACATCTTTTATTGTATATGAAGCATTGCCAGACTGCATATATTCATTCATACCGTCTAATAAAGAATTGATTATGATCATTAATTCTTTATTGCCAATATCTTCATTTGAGTGACTCTTCTCTTTGCAAAATATTGCCAAAGCCATCATTATTAATAATAAATTACGAAACATGTGTAATGAGCCAATTAGGTTATTGAAAGTATTTTAGACCATTTCGCCTAACGACGTTGGCTTGCCGACGTTTTGCAATGGCACGAGACTTGCTCTGCAAGGCGAGTGACAGACGCAAAATGTGCCGAAGGCCAAGCAAGGGTTGCGAAGCAAGCCCGAAGCGATGCGGCAAGTTGGCAGTTAAGCGAAGTTACGCCTCAAACACACTGCAATTTAATACAATTTCACTACTTGGACGAAAGTCCAATAGTATGAAATTCCCTAATGCCAAAGAATCGCGCTCCCCTTCGGGATTGGATAAAATGTAAACATGAGCTTCCGCAAGGCGCATAAATACCAAGATGCAATACCCTGGCACGGCACCAGCTGGCATTGGGGAGCGCTAAAACTCTGAATAATTACCTATGTTTTAGAACCAAATCCGCACGCTTCCGAGCTTCGAAAAATAAAAAAACGAAATCCGGCGGAATTTCGCTTAACGACCAAGGCTTGACGACGTTGGCGAGCTGAACGAAGTGAAGACAGGCATGAGAATTGCCACTGCAATTCGAGTGACTGAGCCAATGTGCCGGAGGCCAAGCGAGGGTTGCGTAGCAATCCCGAAGCGATGCGTCAGAGCCGATAGTTAGTCGCCGTGTTTAATTATCTAATTTCAATTTGATAGTTATCTGCACTTTCATGGCATTGCAAAATCTCAGGATTATATCCATTTTCAGTATAATTTTTAGAAATAATGTTCTGAATTATCTTTTTGTAGGTATCTGATACACGTAAGCCAAAGATAACTTCTTTCAATATTGCTCTATCAAATCGAACAGGATTTTGTATTATCCAATCTTCTCTTAATAGTATGCGAGACTCTTGCTCATATTTCCAGCACTCATTCTTTCTTAAAAGAAATTGAAATATGCCATCACTTGAATAATCTTTTATTACGTTCATAGGAGGAGGAATCGTATTATCATATTCAATATCAAAGATAGACAAATAACCTCTAGGAAAGTTTTGGGTAGGAACCAGAAAATCATCTTTCTCTAGCTTTATCATCTTTGTGTCTTGTACTTCGGTAACTTCAAATCCTAAGCATATCCCCTTATGCTGATCTGAATAATGGGCCCACATAAGAATATTATCTCGAACATGAGACATACAAAACACTCTATTATGGTCATCAAGCCTCTTACGCTCCTCCTTTGAATCGGCTGCGATTATTTTGTCAGCATTTGCTTTAGCAATTTCTTTAGTTTCAGCATCATCTCTACCTTTGCGCTTAAAAAAATCTATCCAATCTTCATATGATCCTCTATAAAAGACGTTTAATCTAGAATCAAACGGATCATTGAATTCCGAAGGTTTTGCAAAATAGAACTCAGCATCTATTATCATTTTGAATGTGAATTCATTGATAGGTTTATATTTATATAGCCTCATTTAAAGTGCGCAATTTTACTTTTAGTTTTATTAAACATGGCGACTAACGACGTTGGCTTGCCGACGTTTTGCAATGGCACGAGACTTGCCCTGCAAGGCGAGTGACAGACGCAAAATGTGCCGAAGGCCAAGCAAGGGTTGCGAAGCAAGCCCGAAGCGCTGCGGCAAGTTGGCAGTTAAGCGAAGTTACGCCTCAAACACACTGCAATTTAATACAATTTCACTACTTGGACGAAAGTCCAATAGTATGAAATCCCCTTATTCCAAAGTATCGCGCTCCCCTTTCGGGATTGGATAAAATGGAACCATAAGCTTCCGCAGGACGCTTAAATATCAAGATGCAATCCCTGGCGACGGCACCAGCCTCCATTGGGGAGCGCTTAAACTCTGAAAAATTACCTATGTTTTAGAACCAAATCCGCACGCTTCCGAGCTTCGAAAAATAAAAAACAAAATTCGGCGGAATTTCGCTTAACGACGTTGGCTTGCCGACGTTTTGCAATGGCACGAGACTTGCTCTGCAAGGCGAGTGACAGACGCAAAATGTGCCGAAGGCCAAGCAAGGGTTGCAAAGCAAGCCCGAAGCGATGCGGCAAGTTGGCAGTTAAGCGAAGTTACGCCTCAAACACATTGCAATTTTATCCTATTTTGCAACTTGGGCAAGAGTCCAATG
Organism: Leptospira wolffii serovar Khorat str. Khorat-H2; assembly: GCF_000306115.2. Lineage (NCBI taxonomy): Bacteria > Pseudomonadati > Spirochaetota > Leptospiria > Leptospirales > Leptospiraceae > Leptospira > Leptospira wolffii. Next base: position 11,523 of record NZ_AKWX02000005.1, on the reverse strand, counting down.
GCATCCAAATTTACTAGCGCCAAAGTATCGCGCTCCCCTTTCGGGATTGGATAAAATGAAACCATAAGCTTCCGCAGGACGCTTAAATATCAAGATGCAATCCCTGGCGACGGCACCAGCCTCCATTGGGGAGCGCTTAAACTCTGAAAAATTACCTATGCTTTAGAACCAAATCCGCACGCTTCCGAGCTTCAAAGAATAAAAAAACAAAATCCGGCGGAATTTCGCTTAACGATCAAGGTGTTCCGACGTTTCGCGAGTGCGAAGCACTTGGCGCGAGACTTGCTTTGCAAGACGAGTGACAAAGCGAAATGTGGCGTAGCCCGAGCGAGAGTCGCGTTAGCGATCTCGAAGCGGAGCGGAAGCACCGACAGTTATGCGAAGTAAAATGCTTAATCTACTTTTTCATTTCTTTCTAACCAGGCTTGCCCCATTAGACCAATGACAAAGAATGAAAGAATACTAAGCGATATATTCAATACTGAGATTACCCAAACAAAACAATTAGGCTCGGTATGGTATAGATTAACCAATAATATACAGCTAGGTGTTAAGCCAAAAACGATTACAATAGAGACAATAATAGATACCAATTGCCAAGTAGATTTTTGGGAAATATTTGAAACACCTGACGCAAATTTTACTATCGACTGGCCATATAAGATTATAGAAACAAAAATGAAATCTCTAATCGATAAGGTCGATTTATTATTCGAAAACTGAATTATTAGTAAAATTACTAATGGCAATATATTGAAAAAAAATTCTGACAATAATGATAAGCGTGCTCTTCCTATATGTTCTTTTTCTTCTTCCATATTTATGCCTTCGGTATTGTTTTAATAACGGAAACTATTTCTCTGTTTATTGATAATTGATTTCCATGAATATCGTAAGCTGCGACTTCTAACATATCAACTTCAAGTGCATCCCCAGGAAGCAAAGGAATCTCTCTATTGTGAAATCTGTTCAACCACGAGTCGTCCGAAATTTTGGCTAAAATTTTTTCATCTCCTCTATTAAATGTCCATTGTGATTTTCCGAAGAAATCCAATTTTTTAATTAATAGGATGACCCTAATTGTATTTTCAATTTTCGAACTTGTAAGAGATGATTCTAACTCTTTTAGATCGAGTGCCTTTTCTCTAGGAATATCCAACGTGACACTATCATCATTTAAATTTGAGTTAATTTGGGCTATTTCATTATCGCGAAGTTCAGTAGTTGAAGACGCAATTTGATTAACTACCTCACCTAGATCACCATAGCTTAAACCTTTAAAAGTTCCATTAGTTAATCCTGAAACTAAAGCTGATTTTTCTATTTCTGAGTTTACTTCATCAATAAATTCTTTAGGAGTAGATGCTTGTGAACTTGAAATAGTTCTTGTCACGGTTGCTCTTGCATTATCGATAAATTTTACAGTCGTTGAATCGGAACCTTCGATTTTTCTCATTAACTTTACAAGTATAGAACCTTTCTTAATGTCTTCTAAAATTAACGTTGAAGAGGCGCTACTTGAAATAGAACTCAATAAGGCCTTATCCAACGAATTATATGATTCAATAATTCTAGCAGCGGTTCTGAAAAATCGCTCAGGCTCTGTGGCATTTGTGGGAAATGAAATTTTTATTTCATAGCTTGAATCTGACATTAAGTAATTTTCCTTTAACAATAATTGTGTATTTTATTTCGCATAACGACCAAGGTTTGACGACGTTCCGCGCGTCCGAAGGACTTGGCGCGAGGCTTGCTGCGCAAGACGAGTGACAAAGCGGAATGTGCCGAAGGCCAAGCGAGAGTCGCGTAGCGATCTCGAAGCGATGCGTCAGAACCGATAGTTAGACGACGGTTTGGCTCTATTACGCGGAGATTGGAAACTTTATTATATTCTTAGGTCTTTCTTGCATCGCAGTCCATAAATCTAACTTTGTCTGCATGCTAAGCCAACTCTCAGCTGACGTATTCGTTGCAATTCCTATTCTTACTGCCATTTCTGGAGTAACTGGGCTCTTGCAATTCACTATTTCTGATAATGTCTTGCGAGATATTCCTAAATCTTTTGCAGCCTCAGTTATAGTTAATCCTAAAGGCTTTATGATATCTTCTAGCAGAATTTCACCAGGATGAGTAGGTTTTCTCTTATTCATAAAATCTTGCCTCTAGTGATAATCTTCATAATCGACTATGATTGCGTTTTCACCTTCAAATTCAAAAGTAACACGCCAATTTCCATTCACCCAGACCGACCACCTACCCTTTTCACGACCTTTAAGAGGATGCAAGCGATATGCTGGTAAGTCCATATCTTCAGGAGATAGGGATGAATCTAACCTATCTAAAATTCTAGCTAATTTGTTAGAATGATCTGCTTGAATTCCTTTCTTACTGCCAGTTTCAAAAAACTGCTCAAGGCCCTTGTGTCTAAAGGAGATAATCAATAAACAAAATGTAACCCGATGGGTTACATAGTCAAGCTTTTTCTGTCAAAAAATAAATTTAGCCAAACTGTTCGTCTAACGACCAAGGTGTTCCGACGTTTCGCGAGTGCGAAGCACTTGGCATGAGACTTGCTCTGCAAGACGAGTGACAAAGCGAAATGTGGCGTAGCCCGAGCGAGAGTCGCATAGCGATCTCGAAGCGTAGCGGAAGCACCGACAGTTAGTCGCTGTTATGCATTACTGAAAACAATTTTTCCATTTCCAGCGGCTGAATCACTTTAGTTATCAAAAGCTCACCCTTTAAAATCCAAACATCATCGCCATATTCCGTCCGAGGAACAAAATCCGGCTGCGCATAAGCATTGCAAAATCCTATTCTACTTTCACCATCAAATTCGAATAGCAACGCAAACGGTTGATCAATATGTGGCGTCGTCTCTGGTGGATCGTACATAGTGAAACTACGATAGCCGTATACAGTCGCTTTAATTAATTTTTTATTCGTCACAGTCTGCCAGATTGGATTTTCTGTTTCTATAAAGTAATCTAAATGTTCAGTTCGATTAAAAAAGGGAATGTTAGATACTCCAATTACATATTGAACCGTTTCCTCAGAACTATTCCACGATACAAAAAGACTTATATTCTCAAAGTGTAAACAAACCTCACATCCAACTATATTTATTACTGGCATATTTTCAACAGAGCAAGTAATAATTCCCCCGCCTTTTATATCGACATAGTCGACGGAGGAAAGTTTCCTTCCTATAGCCTGACGAATCGCAAAATCGAGGGCATTGTTATATTTTGTATTCATATATATATTCTTTGCATAATGGCGACTAACGACGTTGGCTTGCCGACGTTTTGCAATGGCACGAGACTTGCTCTGCAAGGCGAGTGACAGACGCAAAATGTGCCGAAGGCCAAGCAAGGGTTGCAAAGCAAGCCCGAAGCGATGCGGCAAGTTGGCAGTTAAGCGAAGTTACGCCTCAAACACACTGCAATTTAATACAATTTCACTACTTGGACGAAAGTCCAATAGTATTAAATTCCCTTATTCCAAAGTATCGCGCTCCCCTTTCGGGATTGGATAAAATGGAACCATATACTTCCGCAGGACGCTCAAATACCAAGATGCACAGCCTGGCGACGGCACCAGATACCATTGGGGAGCGCTAAACTCTGAATAATTTCCTATGTTTTAGAACCAAATCCGCACGCCTCCGAGCTTCAAAAAATAAAAAAACAAAATCCGGCGGAATTTCGCTTAACGACCAAGGTGTTCCGACGTTTCGCGCGTGCAAAGCACTTGGCGCGAGGCTTGCTCTGCAAGACGAGTGACAAAGCGAAATGTGGCGTAGCCCGAGCGAGAGTTGCGTAAGCAATCTCGAAGCGTAGCGGAAGCACCGACAGTTAGGCGCAGTTCCATTCCCTATGCATTTGATTTAGTCAGGTTTCGAGAATCGTTTAATTGTTATATCGATAAATTTATTAAAATATTCTAAGAATTCTTTCTCTCGATAAGAATCTAAATTTTTCTTACCAATTTCCAAGGATAGGTTTCTTTCTGTTTTAATTAGTTCATTGATTGAATTTGCCAAGGGAAGATTTTTATCCGCATTATTCAATATACTTGCCATTAATGCAACAAACTTGTGCTCTATATTAGTTAATTCATTATTATAATATTGGATATTCTTATTGGTTGAAGAGTATAGCTTCAAGAAATAAAACGCAAAGACCTCAATAAAAATGATTATCATTAACCTCGCAATAAAAAATATCAGATTGTTGAAATTACCAAAAATAGAATTATCTTCTAATTCTATTTTATAAGAAATAAATTGTTCTACGACAATTATCAAAAATATAGCGGAAAAGAAAGTCAATATGGAACCAAATATTAGATATAAATTTGCTCTTTTGTTAAGCTGCTGTATCTCTAATAAATTTCTCTGTATACTATCATGAAAAATATTAATTAAAGTAGTTTGTTCTTGATCGAGGTAATCATAATCATTTTTATCCTGAACTGGCTTATTTCTATTTTGTCTTTCTATTTCTTCTATATTTCTATTGAGATAGGTTTTTAAAATTATATAGTTCCCTTTGGTATTAAAAAAAGAATAGTCTACTCGCGTGGCCGGTGGAATTAATCGATCCTCTATACTCTGATAGATCTCGATAATTCTCGAAGTATATGAATATTTTTCAGATTCCGGAAAGTCCCCTTTGTTGAGAATATCCAGTAATCTATTAATTTCTGAAATATTCGAAATTACTTCATGATATGTTTTAACTTTTTTTGGTAATTTTTGAATATTAAGGTCTTTTTGAGAAAGATATTTCCATATCATCATGCTAACACTAATCAGCAAGAATGTTGTACCTAATGTAATACCGATTTCGATATTCATTATCAAAAGACGGTTACTAATAAAAAGAGCCCCCGCCACAAATGTTGCTATTATAAATATATTATTCCATTTTATTTTCTTCATAGAACATCCTTTTTGGAATTGCGCCTAACTGAGATTAAGCGAAGTTACGCCTCAAACACACTGCAATTTTAAATAGTTATACTACTTGGACGAAAGTCCAATAGTATGAAATTCCCTTATTCCAAAGTATCGCGCTCCCCTTTCGGGATTGGATAAAATGGAACCATAAGCTTCCGCAGGACGCTTAAATACCAAGATGCACATCATGCCGACGGCACCAGATACCATTGGGGAGCGCTAAAACTCTGAATAATTTCCTATGTTTTAGAACCAAATCCGCACGCTTCCGAGCTTCAAAAAATAAAAAAACAAAATCCGGCGGAATTTCGCTTAACGACCAAGGCTTGACGACGTTGGCGAGCTGAACGAAGTGAAGACAGGCACGAAAATTGCCTCTGCAATTTGAGTGACTGAGCCAATGTGCCGCAGGCCGAGCGAGAGTGCGAAGCATCTCGAAGCGATGCGTCAGAGCCGACAGTTAGGCGACGTTTTGAAATTTATAATGAAAATTCAAATATTTAGAGATTCTGAAGATATTCTCTCGTCCTCTTTCCTAAGAAAATCTCTAATTTGTTCAATATCGTATCATCATTCAAATTTTCAAGAAAGCAAGTACAGACTGCATTATTTAAATTGCTAAACTTACTCTGAAAGCTATCTTCAATAAAATTCAGCAATTCCGTTAATTGTTCTTCTGTTAGTTTTTGAAAATTTTCTATGAAATAATGGCTAAATTCAGCAAAAACCCCGTGCACAGTAATAGCAGTTTTCTTTTCGATGAAAATTGAATCATTAAGGAATATTTGAAAATTAGGAAAGGTTTTTATTAAAACCTTTGATAAAGCATCACTACTTCCAGTATCATCAAATAAAATAAAATCTGAACTCATTGTATTTATTATAAACAAAGTATTCTTTTAGAGTTTTGTTGTCTGAAATAGATATTTTCAAAATGTCGTCTAACGACCAAGGTGTTCCGACGTTTGCGATGGCACGAGTTTGCATTGCAAACGAAGTGACAGAAGCAAATGTGGCGAAGCCCGAGCGAGTGGTCGCGTTAGCGATCCACGAGCGGAGCGGAAGCACCGACAGTTAGGCGAAGTCGGCTTTCTAACCTAATTTGTATTTTTCTCTAATTTTAATTTGAGTTTTCTCGTTCATTTTTAATTCAAATGCCTCGATCGAAGGGTATGACTTTGCACCTCCAGTAAGCACTCTAAACTTCTTCAGTGCTGAACCTGCTCCTTGATCTGTAAATAAATAACTAAATTCATCTTCTATTAATTCTCGATCAGCAATATTATAGGCCCATGCTGAAATAACAGATTCTAAATTATTCAAATACTTGATTAGTTGCCATCTTATCTGTGCGGAATGTGACTCTGGAATAATAATTTGATTGTTATCTGTCGAAATATGTTCTAAGTCCAAATCTAAACAGGCGGCGTAGAGTTTTTTATTTTTCTCCGGTTTGTCAGGTATCACAAATGATTCTTGGTTGTAGATACAACGTAAATTTTCTTCATTTAATAGTTCGGCAAATTTCCTTGTTATGGAGCTTTTTTGATCTAGTTCTTGGGCCCAATTTGCAAGTAAATCTACGGATTTTTCCCGTCTTGATCTTTCATGATCATCTTTGATTTGTTTCTTTAATAAAAGAACTTGAGAAACAGCAAAAACTACTGATAATGCCGTAATCAATGTTCCTATTGCTGTAATCCAATCAGTAATTGTTGCGGTGTTCACTTAAATCCTTCCTTGGGTAATAGTTTTTCAGAAATATATTTTAGCCGATTTCGCCTAACGACGTTGACTTGCCGACGTCTTGCAATGGCACGAGACTTGCCACTGCAAGACGAGTGACAGAAGCAAAATGTGCCGAAGGCCAAGCAAGGGTTGCGAAGCAAGCCCGAAGCGATGCGGCAAGTTGGCAGTTAAGCGAAGTTACGCCTCAAACACACTGCAATTTAATTCAATTTCGCTACTTGGACGAAAGTCCAATAGTATTAAATTCCCTTATTCCAAAGTATCGCGCTCCCCTTTCGGGATTGGATAAAATGGAACCATAAGCTTCCGCAGGACGCTCAAATACCAAGATGCACATCATGTCGACGGCACCAGCTCGCATTGGGGAGCGCTTACACTCTGAATAATTTCCTATGTTTTAGAACCAAATCCGCACGCTTCCGAGTTTCAAAAAATATAAAAACAAAATCCGGCGGAATTGCGCTTAACGACCGAGGTGCTCCGACGTTCGCAACGGCACGAGTTTGCTCTGCAAACGAAGTGACGGAGGCGAATGTGGCGAAGCCCGAGCGAGCGGGTTGCGTAGCAAGCCCCGAGCGGAGCGGAGGCACCGAAAGTTAGGCGATGAGCCTGGCCTAAATTACCATCTACCTTGACTTGCTGCCTCAGCGATCAAAACTTTCATCTTTGCTCCGATATCTGCCTCAATCGTTTCATATTCTGGCTGAAAAAGAGGAAAAAGAAAATCAAACAAAGCATGATAATGCAAACGAGCCTCGTTATGACGAGTATACCCGAAAGAATTTCTACTTTGCGTTGATAAAATCTTCATATCTATATTATAATAATGATCTTGCCAAGTAGGAATTAAACCTAACGTAAGCCCATGTATTATATTCAAATAATTTGGAGCAAATTTATCTTTCGAATTAATAACAACTAATACTGTTATGGCATCACGAGAAGTGACAGCCAAGTTATTAAATTCACTCCATCCAAAAAATTCAAAAGCATCAATTATCTGACCGTAGTATGCCTCTGAAATTGCATAGGGGCATGGCCTATCCGAATACTTACATTCAAATTTTAAATTTATACTCGGCAAAGGCTGTTTAAACTGAGGATTTACCGATTGTGTTGTTATTGGATTTTTCAATGTAGCAATTGGATGTGCACACGAAAAAGTAAAAATAATTATTAGAGAAAAAAGTATTTTATGATTCATCAGGTATATTTGCCAGGCTTTTCGCCTAACGACCAAGGTGTTCCGACGTTTACGACGGCACGAGCTTGCGTAAGCAAGCGCAGTGACGGAAGTAAATGTGGCGTAGCCCAAGCGAGAGTTGCGAAGCAATCTCGAGCGACGCGGAAGCACCGATAGTTAGGCGATGCGATTTGCTCTTAAATCACTGATTTCATTATGTTGATCGAATTCCTATAATTTCAGCCTTTAGAAATTAAAGAAAGAAATACTAGAACCAAACTAACCAACAATACTGATCCAAGAGACTTATTCATACTCATTCTTACTTTTGAGAAAATTAACTTCCTCTGGTTGAGACCTATAATTGAGCTTATCATTTTTACGTTAAGAAACAGAAACAACGAAATGATCAAAAAAGCAATTATTGTTCTCGTATAAGATTCTCTATTAAATAATCTATAAATCACTGATGAAAGGGAGACTAAAAAGAATATGAAGGTAGCTATTGAATAAGTTAAGAATAAATAGAATGAATATTTGCTAATTGGTAATTTTTCCATGTTCAATCGAACAGATAATAACATGAAAATCACAAGCGGAAAGATCAGAAATAATAGAAAATTAAATAAGTCATTATTAATATCTACAAATGATTTACCAGAAAATATACGTATACATGCCACTATCAAAAACAAACAAATAGCATCCAATACGAAAACTGAATATTTTGAGACAATTGATTTCATAATTAAACAAGATTCAAATCGTTTCGCCTAACGACGTTGGCTTGCCGACGTTTTGCAATGGCACGAGACTTGCTCTGCAAGACGAGTGACAGACGCAAAATGTGCCAAAGGCCAAGCAAGGGTTGCGAAGCAAGCCCGAAGCGATGCGGCAAGTTGGCAGTTAAGCGAAGTTACGCCTCAAACACATTGCAATTTAAAATAGTTATACTACTTGGACGAAAGTCCAATAGTATCCAAATTTACTAGCCCCAAAGAATCGCGCTCCCCTTTCGGGATTGGATAAAATGGAACCATATACTTCCGCAAGACGCTCAAATACCAAGATGCACATCATGGCGACGGCACCAGCTCGCATTGGGGAGCGCTAAAACTCTGAAAAATTTCCTATGTTTTAGAACCAAATCCGCACGCTTCCGAGCTTCAAAAAATGAAAAAACAAAATCCGGCGGAATTTCGCTTAACGACGTTGGCTTGCCGACGTTGGCGACTCTGAGCCTCGAAGAGGCGTTAGAGCCAGGCGCGACCTTTTGCCAAGCAAAAGTCGTGACTGGAGCCAATGTGCCGAAGGCCAAGCAAGGGTTGCGAAGCAAGCCCGAAGCGATGCGGCAAGTTGGCAGTTAAGCGAAGTTACGCCTCAAACACACTGCAATTTAATTCAATTTCACTACTTGGACGAAAGTCCAATAGCATTAAATTCCCTTATTCCAAAGTATCGCGCTCCCCTTTCGGGATTGGATAAAATGGAACCATATACTTCCGCAGGACGCTCAAATACCAAGATGCACATCATGCCGACGGCACCAGCCTCCATTGGGGAGCGCTTAAACTCTGAAAAATTACCTATGTTTTAGAACCAAATCCGCACGCTTCCGAGCTTCAAAAAATGAAAAAACAAAATCCGGCGGAATTTCGCTTAACGACGTTGGCTTGCCGACGTTTTGCAATGGCACGAGACTTGCTCTGCAAGACGAGTGACAGACGCAAAATGTGCCGAAGGCCAAGCAAGGGTTGCGGAGCAAGCCCGAAGCGATGCGGCAAGTTGGCAGTTAAGCGAAGTTACGCCTCAAACACACTGCAATTTAATACAATTTCACTACTTGGACGAAAGTCCAATAGCATCCAAATTTACTAGCCCCAAAGTATCGCGCTCCCCTTTCGGGATTGGATAAAATGTAAACATGAGCTTCCGCAAGGCGCATAAATACCAAGATGCAATACCCTGGCACGGCACCAGATACCATTGGGGAGCGCTAAAACTCTGAATAATTACCTATGTTTTAGAACCAAATCCGCACGCTTCCGAGCTTCAAAAAATAAAAAAACGAAATCCGGCGGAATTTCGCTTAACGACGTTGGCTTGCCGACGTTTTGCAATGGCACGAGACTTGCTCTGCAAGGCGAGTGACAGAAGCAAAATGTGCCGAAGGCCAAGCAAGGGTTGCGAAGCAAGCCCGAAGCGATGCGGCAAGTTGGCAGTTAAGCGAAGTTACGCCTCAAACACACTGCAATTTAATTCAATTTCACTACTTGGACGAAAGTCCAATAGTATTAAATTCCCTTATTCCAAAGTATCGCGCTCCCCTTTCGGGATTGGATAAAATGGAACCATAAGCTTCCGCAGGACGCTTAAATATCAAGATGCAATCCCTGGCGACGGCACCAGCTCGCATTGGGGAGCGCTTACACTCTGAAAAATTATCTATGTTTTAGAACCAAATCCGCACGCCTCCGAGCTTCAAAAAATAAAAAAACAAAATCCGGCGGAATTTCGCTTAACGACGTTGGCTTGCCGACGTTTTGCAATGGCACGAGACTTGCTCTGCAAGACGAGTGACAGAAGCAAAATGTGCCGAAGGCCAAGCAAGGGTTGCGGAGCAAGCCCGAAGCGATGCGGCAAGTTGGCAGTTAAGCGAAGTTACGCCTCAAACACACTGCAATTTAATTCAATTTCACTACTTGGACGAAAGTCCAATAGTATGAAATCCCTTATTCCAAAGTATCGCGCTCCTCTTTCGGGATTGGATAAAATGGAACCATATACTTCCGCAGGACGCTCAAATACCAAGATGCACAGCCTGGCGACGGCACCAGCTGGCATTGGGGAGCGCTTAAACTCTGAAAAATTACCTATGTTTTAGAACCAAATCTACACGCTTCCGAGCTTCAAAAAATGAAAAAACAAAATCCGGCGGAATTTCGCCTAACGACGTTGGCTTGCCGACGTTGGCGACTCTGAGCCTCGAAGAGGCGTTAGAGCCAGGCGCGACCTTTTGCCAAGCAAAAGTCGTGACTGGAGCCAATGTGCCGAAGGCCAAGCAAGGGTTGCGAAGCAAGCCCGAAGCGATGCGGCAAGTTGGCAGTTAAGCGAAGTTACGCCTCAAACACATTGCAATTTAATTCAATTTCACTACTTGGACGAAAGTCCAATAGTATGAAATTCCCTTATTCCAAAGTATCGCGCTCCCCTTTCGGGATTGGATAAAATGGAACCATATACTTCCGCAGGACGCTCAAATACCAAGATGCACAGCCTGGCGACGGCACCAGCCTCCATTGGGGAGCGCTAAAACTCTGGAAAATTTCCTATGTTTTAGAACCAAATCCGCACGCTTCCGAGCTTCTAAAAATAAAAAACAAAATCCGGCGGAATTTCGCTTAACGACCAGTGCTTGTCGACGTTTCGCGAGTCCGCAGGACTTGGCGCGAGGCTTGCTCTGCAAGACGAGTGACAAAGCGGAATTTGGCGCAGGCCAAGCAAGGTTGCGAAGCAATCCCGCAGCGCAGCGACAATTTTTAGTTATCTGCTGTGCCGCGCCCCGAATTTCTAACCGACCGAAGCCACGGAAGGCTGAGCCGGTTAGGGAATAATAGGATTAATTTTT